>WRML01000025.1 GCA_009777165.1 Kiritimatiellota bacterium | reverse complement strand
AACGGGCGGTTCCTCGATAACCCGGACGACCCGCTGGAGGGGTGGACGTATATCTTCACGGACAATACGCACTACATGGAAAACCACAAGCATGTCTGGGTCGTCTCGAAGGACAAGTACCTCTTCTCCGCCACGACGGATACGCCGAACATCATGTCGTCGCCGAATGACCCGGAACGCTGGCTGCGCCTCGACGGGCGCGACAAGAAATGGACGTGGGAGGTCGGTGGTATCCAGATTTATTCGCCCATCATCCGCTACGACCCGAAGAAGAGTTACAAAGTCACGGTCCGCGCACGTTCGCTCCACGCGTGGCTGCCGGGCGTGGACTCCAAGGGCGGCAACCCGTCGTCCCGCATCTACCCCATCCTTTACGGATGGAACGCGAAGGCGCAGAAGAGCAATGAGCCGCAGATCTCCGACCTGCACGAGGGGGTGCGCCTCCAGCCCATGTATTTCGACGGCAAGTCCGTCACCGGCGCGCATTCCGGGCTCCAGACCGCGTGGAAGACCGTCTCGGTCACGATCCCGTCGCATGACCGTTCCGAAATGATGCAGCGGAAGCTGGAGGACTGCATGTGGCTGGCGGTCAAGTTCCTCGTCATGGACGGCGGGGAGCTCAACACCGGGTACCTCGACATCGCGGAGGTGAAGGTCGAAGAGATGGGGCCGGTCAATGAAGTGAAAATCACGCCCGGCGCCGGGACGAAGGGCGCGGACGGGAAATCGTATTCGAGCGGCAGCTCCGGTACGAAGACGTTAACACCAGTCGGGCCCGTGCCCGTCAACAAGAAAAAATAAGGGGATCCCATGTCAACCTTTGATAACACCCTGCATGACATCAACGGAAAGATCAACCGCTGGCATGCGTTTGAGCATTTCATCTTCCTCGTGGCCGCGGTCCTGGTGACGGGCATCGCGCTGACGGCGTTGGACGTGTGGCTGCGACCGCGCGGGTACGGGCGCTTCATCCTTTCCGGGGTGTGGGTCGCGCTGGCCGTGGCAGGGGCCTGCTGGCTCATGCGCGTGATGGGGCGCAAGCGCACCCCGGCGGCGACGGCGGCGTTCCTCGAAAAACAATTTCCGCAGCTGGACAACCACCTCATCAACCGTGTGTTGTTCGCGGAGGAGTCGTCGCAGTCGTCGTGGCTGAAGATTTACCTGAACGAGGGCGTGCCGATGCTGGGGACGCTCCCGCTGGACGAGATCAAGAACAGGAAGCTGCGCAAGCGTGGCGGACTGGTTGTACTGGGCGCGCTGTTGGCCCTGTTGCTCCCGTCCTTCGTGCTGGGCAACGCGTGGACGGTCGCAATGCAGCGCGTGCTGAACCCGTTCGCGAAACTCGCCCCCCCCATGTTCGCGACGGTCGTCGCGGTGATCCCGGAGAACAAGACCATCGTGCAGGGGGACCCCGTGACGCTCACGGTCGTGACGAAGGGCCGCGCGGGGCAGAAGATTGACATTGACCTCAAGCCCGCGGATGATAAACGTACGATCCTCCGCGTCGCGGAGGTCAAGGTGACGGACGCGGTGGAGACGAACGCCTATATCGTGAGCAAGGTCAGCTCCTCCCTGCAGTACCGTTTCCTGGTGGGGGACGCATACCCGACCGACCTGTTCACCGTCGCCACCGTCCCGCCGCTCTCGCTCGCGAAAGTGCAGCTGCAAGTCAAGCCGCCGGCCTATACAGCGTTGCCGGAGGTCTGGTTCAACGTGCTGACCAACCAAGTCGCGCTGCCGGCGAACTCGCAGGTCACCATCCAGGCGACCTGCAGCCGCCCGGTCGAGACGATGTCCATCACCTTCGAGGGGCAAGAGGAGCCGATGACCGCAGCCGACGGCAAGGTGACTTGGAGCACGGCGCGGACCGCCACCGAGAGCGGCGTGTTCACCCTCGCCGCGAAAGACCAGTACGGGCTGGAGATGCGCGTCCCCGTCCGCTACGAGGTGCAGGAGGACAGGGCCCCCGGCATCCGCCTGATCGTCCCTGCCGCCGCGAAAGCGGTGCTACCGCCCAACGCCGTGCCCGCGCTCCAGTTTGAGGTCGTCGACGACTACGGCATCAGCGAGATCCGCATCGAGCGCGTCAAGAAAGGCACCAAGGCGAATGTGGAGGAAGGCGAGGTCTTGAAGACGTATGCGTTGAACAACCTCAAGACGTTCACCACGAACTGGATCGGCTCGATCGAGGACGTGGATGCCTTGTCCGCCCTGCGCATTGTCGCCCTCGACAATGCCGATGCCCCCAACCGCGCAGCCAGCCAAGCCATCCTCTTCGAGGTCACGACGCTTGCCTCGCAGATGGAGGGGGAGCGGCAGAACCGCGCGGACGCGCGCAAGACAATCGGCGAGCTCATCGCCAAACAGCGCACTGCGCTCAACACCACCACCAAGCTGAAGAACAGCCTGCCGATGTTCGATGAGACACCGTGGACGGACGTGACCGCCTACCAGACGGAAATCCGCGCCTACGCCGCGACGTTGGCCAAGACGAAGGACTCCTCGCTCGGCGCCATCCGCGTGATGCTCGAGAAGGCGCTGGAGAAACCCCTCCCCGATGCCGTCATGAGCCTCAACCGCATGTTGACGGGCGCGGCGGAGAAACGGGACGAGAACGCGGCGCGCGCCATCGAGGCGCAGAACACTGTCCTGCGCCTGCTCGCGCAGGCCGACAGCGGCATGGGCAAGGGCGAGGTTTCGCAGACCGCCGCAGGCGTGCTGGCGATGCTGGAGGGACTGAGGAAGGGGCAGACCGACAACCTCCGCACCACGGTGAGGATCGCGCAGCAGAGCGCCGGGAAACTGCCCTCCGCCATCATTGACCGCCAAGACAACCTGGCGATTGATACCGACGCGATGATCAACTACTGCCGCGCGGAGGCCAAGCAGAGCCGCGACGACCTCGAGTTCGGCAAGCTCATGACCGGCATCGCGGACAAGGCCGTGGAGCTGCAGATCCACCCGATGATGATCAGCATTGCGGAAGTCATGGACACGGGCAATTTCTCCCAGAGCATCAACCCCCAGATCACCGTCACCAACAACCTCGCCACACTGATGGAGTTCCTCAACGAGTGGCGGGAGGCCGACACGCAGGAGAAAAAGGAGGATCTGCTCAAAGCGATCCAAGACGCCAAACAGGCCTGGAAAAAACTGACCGACCTTCAGTCGAACCTCGTGGATACCCTGCGGGACACCAGCGGACAGGGCGACAAGACCGAAAAACTCGACGAGGAGGACCTGGAGGAGATCATCGAGCTCAATCACAATAAGCTCAGCGCCATGCTGCAGGTCGCGGTGGACCTCCAGGCGTTCCCCCAGACGGAAGGGGTCAACGAACTGGTCACCGACATCTACCAGACGTTCGAGGAGATGAAACAGGCAGAGGGGTCCTCCACGAACGAGGTGGCCGAACTCGGCCTGCAGAAAGAGGACTTCTGGCTGGACGCGATGAAAAAGACCGGCAAGAAAGTGGACGAGATGGAGATGTGGCTCATGGATCAGCCTGATGTCACCAAGCGTGATGTCGAGCAATTCGATCAGGAGGAGATGCCGACCATCGGGCAGATCACCACGCCGGAAGAGCTCCAGGACATCATCGGTGATCTGCTGGAGCAGGAGAAAGAGAAAGAGAACGAAGCCGACGACTCCGTGACCAACCAGGGCGATGCCAACCCGGATCCTGGATGGGGCATTGCCGAGGGCGAGATCGTGGACTACAGCGCCGCGGGCAAGAGCGGCAACGAGCGCCCCGAACACAAGGATCAGGACGGGCGCTCGCAGGTCGGGCGCCAAGGCATGGCCGACGGTGAGGTCATGTCGCAGTCCGGTGCCATCAACGAGGGCGACGAGGACATGACCAACCGCCGCACGCAGGACTCCAACCAGTCCGGCGATGTCGAGGAGGAAGGCCACACCGACACGACCGCGACAGGCGGCGGTAAGAACTCCGGGTATTCCGACGAGAAAGGCATGGAGGGTAACGAGAACTCCACGCGCCGCGACACCAAGGTCACGGGGGACTCCAGCCCGGAAAGCACCCGCGCGCAGATGACGCGCAACATGGAGACCGTCTATTCGCTTGCGCAGATCAACGACCTGAAGACCTTCAACCTGAAAAAGGCAATCGAGTACAGCAAGCAACTGGAGTCGCTCCTGAAGCAGAACGCCTCCCCCGCGATGATTGCCGAGCTGCACAAGAAGGTGAAGCGGGAGCTGGAGATCACGAAGACCCACCTGGAGGCGGGCATCAGCGGCGGGGATATGGGTGCCATCTCGGATGCGGACGCCTTCGCCGACGAAGGTACTGCCGCCTCCCCCGACGACGCCCCGGCCGAGTACCGCGAGATGGTCTCCGAGTACTTCAAGGCGCTGGGCGAGATGCGATGACCGCCACCTCTCCTTCTTCTATTTTTACGGTGTAAAAAAAAAAATCACGAGACGCGCAAACGTTTCGCGGATGCGTTGGGCACAAAAAATTGTAGTTGTATGTTGCCTTTTGAGTTTGACAAAATCACAAAATTTGTCATTATGAATGTTTCTTACAACTGAAAAGGCGTGGTGAAGTGTTGAACCACTCAAGGAGTATGATTGAGATGAGTAACGGGACGCGAGTAGTTGTGACAGGGTTAGGTGTGATTTCCCCAATCGGGAACACGGTTGACGAGTTGTGGGCAAGCCTCCGGAACGGCACGAGCGGGATTGGGACGATCACGAAGTTCGATCCGTCGCGTGTGGATGCGAAGATCGCGGGCGAAGTGAAAAACTTCGACATTACCCAGTATGTGGATCAGAAGGAGTCGAAGCGTATGGCACTCTTCACGCAGTACGCGGTGGCGGCGGCGAAACAGGCGTGGCAGGATGCGGGACTGGAGGGCAGCGGTGTCAACCCCGAGCGCGTGGCGGTGATGCTCGGCAACGGCATCGGCGGCAAGGAAATTGACGACGAGGCATACAAGACGCTGTTCGAGCGCGGGCCGGGCCGGTTGTCGCCGATGGTGATCCCGAAGCTGATCGCGAACGAGGCGGCGGGGAGTGTCTCGATCCTGCTCAACGCCAAGGGCGCGGCCCATGTCGTGGTGACGGCGTGTGCGTCAGGGACGGACGCGCTGGGCGTCGCGCTGGACATGATCCGTTCAGGTCGCGCGGATGTCGTGATCGCCGGCGGCACGGAGGCGACGGTCACGGAATATTGCATCGGCGGCTTCTGCGCGATGAAGGCGCTCAGCACCAAGCGCAATGACATGCCGCAGAAGGCCTGCCGCCCGTTCGACGCGGATCGCGACGGTTTCATCATGGGCGAGGGCGCGGCGATTCTGATTCTCGAATCCGAGGCACACGCGAGGGCTCGCGGCGCCCGCACGTATGTGGAGCTTGCGGGGTACGGCGCGTCGTCGGACGCATACCACCTGACGGCCCCGGATCCGGAGGCATCAGGCGCCATCCGCGCCATGCAGCTGGCGTTGCAGGATGCCGGTGTGAAACCCGAGGAGGTGGATTACGTCAACGCGCACGGCACGTCAACGCCGCTTAACGACCCCATGGAGACGAAGGCCGTCAAGGTTGTGTTCGGTGACCATGCGTATAAGCTGAAGATGTCCTCCACCAAGAGCATGACCGGGCATCTGCTGGGTGCCGCAGGTGCGCTGGAGGCGGCCATCTGCGCGTTGGCGATCCGCGACGGATTCTACCCGCCGACGATCAACCACGAAAACCCAGACCCCGCGTGTGACCTGGACATCGTCCCGAACACCGGCGTCCAGGGCCCCATCCGCGTGGCGATTTCGACATCGCTCGGATTCGGCGGCCACAACAGTGTCGTCGTGCTGAAAGCCCTGAATCCAACCGCATAACCTGCGAGGCAAAGAATCATGAATAATGGACAAATCAGATATGAGCGTCTGGTGGAGGAGGGACAGCCCTACACGGGATCCATCGAGTACCTGCTGCCGCACCGCAAACCGTTCCTGTTCGTGGACAAGCTGACGTATGTCTCGAAAGAGCGGATTGTCGGCGAGGCAACCTACCCGGCTGATATGTGGTTCTTTCAGGGGCACTTCCCGACGTATCCTGTCGTGCCAGGCGTCATCCTGATCGAGACGATGGCGCAGTGCGGCGGCGCGGGGCTTATCGCGAACGGCACCGTGCCGCTCAACGGGCTGTTCCTGCTGATCAGCGTGGACAACGCGAAGTTCCGCCGCCCGGTGCGCCCAGACGAGTTGCTCCGCATGGAGATCGAGACGCTCAAGGCCGGTTCGCGCATGATCAAGCAGCGCGGCAAAACCTACATCGGCGACGATCTCGCTTGCGAAGCCGACTTCTCCTGTATCCTCGCCAACTCGAAGTGAGTTTTTTTTCTCACACAAAGGCACAAAGGACACAAAGGCTTTGATGTAGGATTAGCAGGATTGGGTTAAGTATTAACTATTAATTATTAACTCTTAACTTTTTTCCTTTGTGTCCTTTGTGCCTTTGTGTGAGAAAAAAAAGGAGATTCAAAATGAAAAAATTGTTTCCGTTGCTCATCTGCTCGCTCGCGCTCCGCGCGGCGGAACCCCCGGCGCTGTGGGTCTATTACTCCACCAACCTGCTAGTGGACGAGAACGTCACGAAGCTGGAGGCGCGGATGAAAGAGGCTGCCGCCGCAGGGTATTCCGCATTCACCCTCACGGACTCCAAGTTCGGGAAGCTCGGCGAGATGGACAAGCACTATTTCGACAACATCGCAAAAGTCAAGCGTATCGCCGCCGAGAACAACATCGAGATCATCCCCATGCTCTACCCTATCGGCTGGAGCGAGAGCCTGTTGTGGAACGACCCGAACCTCGCCGAGGGCATCCCCGTGCGCGAGGCCCCGTTCGTCGTGCGCGGCAACGTCGCCATGCTGGAGACCGCGCCTATCCCCCTCGACCGCTGGGGCTGGGTTGACGAGACCATGACCCCCATCGAAAACGGCTTCCGCTGCACCGACCTCAACGGCAGGAACGGGCGTTTCAACAAGCGCATCAAGGTCAACCCGTTCCGCCAGTATCACGTCAGCGTGGACATCCGCACGGAGAATTTTCGAGGCACGCCCGAGATCAAGCCGCTGACCCCGGACCCCATGCGCACGCTGAACCACGCCGACCTCAAGGTCAAGCCCACGCAGGACTGGATCACGCACCACATCATCTTCAACTCGTTCGACAACACGGAAATCCTCCTCTACTTCGGCGTGTGGGACGGCACGACCGGAACCCTCGAATGGCGCAACCCGAAGATCGAGGAGACCGCATTCGTCAACCTGCTCCGCCGCGACGGTGCGCCGCTCACAGTGACGAGCGCGGACGGCAAGCCGCTCGTGGAGGGGCACGACTTCGAGCCGCTTGTGGACCCCCTCAGCGGAAGGGTGCCTTGGAAAGGGGACTTCGACCTCTACCACGAGCCGCCGGAACTGCGCACCAAAAACCTGCCCGACGGCACGCGCCTGAATGTTTCGTTTTACCACCCCCTCATCTGCTACGGCGGCAGCGTGATGATCTGCATCTCCGACCCCAAGACCGAGGACATCCTGCGCGACCACGCGCGGCGCGTCCACGCCGCATGGGGCGCGAAACGATACTTCATGTCGCACGACGAGATCCGCGCCCTCAACTGGGACAAGTCCTGTATGGACCGTAACCTCACGTCCGGCGAAATCCTCGCCGACAACATCGCGAAGTGCGCCGCATGGATCCGCGAGGCCGCGCCCGACACGGAGATTTACGTGTGGGGCGATATGTTCGACCCGAACCACAACGCGCACAAGGATTATTACTTTGTGCGCGGCGACCTTGCGGGGTCATGGAAAGGACTGGACAAGCGCATCATCGCCGTCCCGTGGGCGGTGGAGTTCGCGGACAAGAGCGCGGCGTGGTTCTCCGGGCTGGGGATGCGCATGGTGCTGGCGGGTTACTACGACTCCCCCCCCGCGCGTTCACTCCCGTGGGCCGAGGCCGCCAAGAAATATCCCGGCGTCCAAGCCATCATGTACACCACTTGGCAGGAGAACTTCACCGACCTGAAAGCTTTCGCCGAAACCATACGTAGCGCAAAGTAAATCAGGGCTGCGACTCGGCATTCTACGGTGCGAACCAGATCGGGAGGGAAAAATCATTTCAACGAAATAGCGGAGAGCGTGGCGGGAAGCTGGTGTTTGGTGTTGACCTTGTCGGGGTGGTCGGGGCCGAACACGGCATCGAAATTACTGACCACGATGAGGTCGTTCCAGATGATCGGCTCGCCGGGCTGGTCAAGGTAGCCGTTGCTGCCGTCGGTGTCGCCGTTCTGCCACACGACGGAAATCTCCCCCGCGGGCGTGACCTTGGCGATGGCGTTGTTCGAGAAGTCGGCGACATAGATGTTGTCATCCGCATCCACGCAGATGCCGTCAGTGGTACGCATCTTCGCGCGCGTCGCGACGGCGAGGAAGCCGGGCTCCTTGGGATTGTTGCCGTAGTCGAAATCCGTCCGTGCGAAGATCGTGTTGCTGGTGACGGCACCCTTCTCGTCGAACGTGATTTTGTGGAGAGTGCCGTCGCCGAAGTTGCCGACGAAGAGGTTCCCCTTACTGTCGAACACGATGCCGTCCGCGCCGTATTGGCAGTGCAGGTTCTGCGTGATGAACGTGGCGATGAGTTGCGGGTCACTGAGGGTGTTCGTGACCTTGACGTTGCGGTCGTCGAGGCGGAAACGATAGACACCGCTGACCAGTTTGCCGGAGTCGTCCTTGACGCGCGAGAACAGGCTCTGCGTCACATAGATATAGTCGCCATCGACGCGCACGCCGTTCGGATGTTCCATACCTTCCGCAATAACGGTTGTTTTCAACACCTGCCCGTCCTTCACCTCGAGGCGGAGCATACGTCCCTTGAACTGCCCCTTCTCGGAGCCTGTCCAGCCCTGGTTGTCGCAGACGTACAAATCGCCGTCACGCCCGAACGCGATGCCCATGGGACAACACACGCCAGTTTCTTCGAGGGTAGGCGCAAGCGCCCAGAGTGTCGCAGGGGTTCCTGGGTTTGTGATGGACATGAAGCACGCGGGCTTAGACTGGTCCGAATAATTCGGGCAAGCGATGACGAGCGAGCCGTCAGGGGCGACCGCCATACCATCCGGCGTGACGATGGTTTGCGGAAACACGGTTAGCAGTTTCGGCGGCTTGCCTGTCACGGCGAATGTGTTTTTGTCCCCGAGGTTACACCCGGTCAGGGTAGTCAACGCCAGTACGCCGGCGATGAGGGATAAAACAGCCTTTCTTAATGCGTTCATCGGTACGTTCTCCTGTAAAAAAAAATCATTATGACATGATATCGGAAGAAAGGGAAGTTCAAAATCTCACACAAAGGCATAAAGGTCACAGAGGTTACAGGAGCGTGTAGGATATTCCTTGGAGGGCGAGCGTCGTCCTATCCCTCCCCTCTTCCTTACATGAAACGCAGGAAATATCCCGTGTGGGAAGTTTCGCAAGCCGCGATCTCCTCGGGGGGACCCATGGCGACAACGGTACCGCCTTCATCTCCTCCCCCGGGGCCGAGATCAATCATGTAATCCGCGCACTTGATGACATCAAGGTTGTGCTCAATCACAACAACCGTGTTGCCGGACGCACGGAGGCGTAACAACAGGTCGAGGAGTTTATGCACGTCCGCGAAATGGAGCCCGGTCGTGGGCTCGTCCAGCAGATAGAGTGTCTTTCCTGTGGCACGTTTGGAAAGCTCGGTGGCAAGTTTGATGCGTTGCGCCTCCCCCCCCGAGAGGGTCGTGGAGGATTGCCCAAGATGGATATATCCAAGTCCGACTTCAGAAAGGGTTTTTAATTTGTTGGCGATGGTCGGAACAGGTGCGAAAAACTCCAGCGCGTCGTCAACGGTCAAATTCAAAACCTCGGAAATGTTCTTGTCACGGTAGCGCACGTCGAGCGTCTCTTTGTTGTAGCGTTGCCCGCCGCATTGTTCGCAGGTGACATACACGTCCGGCAGGAAGTGCATCTCCAGACAACGCATACCGTCACCTTGGCAGACTTCGCACCGCCCCCCCTTGACATTGAAGCTGAATCGCCCGGCCCCGTAACCACGCACCTTTGCCATGGGCGTGGAAGCGAAAAGCTCGCGAATCGCCGTGAACGCGCCAGTGTAGGTAACAGGGTTGCTGCGCGGTGTGCGCCCGATGGGACTTTGGTCAATCTCAATCACTTTGTCGAGATATTCAAGCCCTGCGATTTTCTTGAATGCGCCGGGTTTCTCTTTCGAGCCATAGAAGACTTTGAACAACTGGCGTTTGAGGATGTCGCCGACCAGCGTTGACTTGCCGGAACCCGACACCCCGGTGACACATACGAAACACCCCAGTGGGATTTCGACGTTGATGTTCTGCAGGTTGTTTGCCGATGCGCCTGTAATCTTGATTCGCGCCTTGCCAGGCTTGATGCGTTGTCCGGGCGATTCGATTTTCTTACGTCCCGAAAGATACGCCGCGGTCTCGGATGTCTTGCTTTTCAACAGGCCCTTGACATCGCCCTGATACACGACCTCGCCGCCATGCCGTCCCGCGCCGGGCCCCAAGTCCACGACGTAGTCTGCGGTGCGAATCATCTTCTCGTCATGCTCGACAATGACGACCGTGTTGCCGCGTTTCTGCAACTGGTGCAGCATACTGATGAGCCGCTCATTGTCGCGCGGGTGCAAACCGATCGTTGGCTCGTCCATGACGTACAACACGCCGACCAGCCCCGATCCGATTTGCGTTGCGAGGCGGATGCGCTGCATCTCACCGCCAGAGAGTGTCGAGCTCTCGCGCGAGAGGGAGAGGTAGTCAAGCCCCACGTCGGAGAGGAATTGGAGCCGCTTGCGGATTTCCTTCAGGACCTCGACAACCACATTCTCATCCGCCGCCGTCAGCTTCAGGTTCTCAAAAAACGCGAGGCTCTGCCGTACCGTCATGTCCATCACGCGGACAATCGAATGCCCCGCGACGGTACAGGCGCAGGACTCCGGGCGCAGACGTGCACCACGGCAGACTGGGCAGGTCTGGCGGCTCATGTACTGCGCGAGCTTCTCGCGCATCTCGTCGGACTCGGACTCCTCGTACCTGCGCTTCAGGTTCGCCAGAACCCCCTCGAACGGTTTGTCCACGTTGCGCCACGACAGGTGCAGGGGCTTGTCCGTACCGTGAATAAGCAACTGGCGCTGGGCGTCGCTCAAATCCTGATACGGCTTGGCAAGCGGGATTTTGTACTGCCGCGAGATTGCCTCCAACAGATATTTGTAATACACGATGGCGTGATGCCCTGACACGCGCCAGCCCTTGATGGCCTTCTCCAGCGGTAACGACTTGTCGGGGATTACGAGGTCCTCGTCGAACACCCACTGCGCCCCCAGCCCGGAACAGACAGGACACGCGCCATACGGACTGTTGAACGAGAACGACCGCGGCTTGAGCTCCTCGAAACTGATGGAACAATCCACGCACGCGTTCTTCTCTGAATAGAGTGTCTCGGACGTCAATTGAGAATTGCGAATTGACAATTGACCATTCTGTTCATTTTTCAGTGTCAATTTTGCATTGTCACTTTTTTGCGCGTCCGTCCTAAGGACGCGCAAAACGCCCCCCCCCTGTTTGAGCGCCAGCTCCACCGAATCCGTCAGCCGCGCACGGATGTTGTCGCCGACCACCAGACGATCCACGACCGCCTCGATGGTATGCGCCTTGTTTTTGTCGAGCGCGGGCGCATCGTCCAGCGCAACCATCACGCCATCCACGCGGACACGCACAAATCCCTGACGGCGGATGGTGTCAAAGACTTCCTCGTGCCGCCCCTTGCGCCCCCGTACCATCGGCGCGAGAAGCACGAGCCTCGTGCCGTCCGGATACGCCAGCAGGAGATCCACGATCTGCTCCGCGCTCTGTTTCTGTACAGGTTTTCCGCACGACGGACAATGCGCCTGCCCGATACTGCCGTAGAGCAAACGCAGGTAATCGTGGATTTCCGTGACCGTCGCGACAATCGAACGCGGGTTACCGCCGGACACGCGTTGCTCGATGGCGATAGCCGGGGAGAGCCCCTCGATGTGATCCACCTCCGGCTTTTGCATCTGGTCGAGGAACTGACGGGCATATGCGGAGAGACTCTCGACATAGCGCCGCTGACCCTCCGCATACAGCGTGTCGAACGCGAGCGACGACTTTCCCGACCCGCTCAAACCCGTCACGACCGTCAGCGAATGACGCGGGATACGGACCGTGATGTTCTTGAGGTTGTGTTGCCGTGCGCCTGTGATGATGATGTCGGACATACTCAACTTTCCCCTAAAATCATAAACATGGAAATATAGAATATTTTGCTCCTGAAAACAAGGCGGAAAAAAAGTTCATGCCATCCAACACGACCAACGGTCTTACGGATATAGCGAAATCACTTTAAAAGTGTTCCATTTTTACATCCCGTCAGGGATGTTTCTCTCGGTAGAAAAACATCCTTCCCCCCATGTCCGCAGGAAAAGGGGCCCCCATCGGCGCAGGTGCGACCGATGGGGCACGGGATGCGCCTAAAAGAGGCATCCCGATGGGATGCCATGATTTTTTTGCGTTCTCT
>WRML01000024.1 GCA_009777165.1 Kiritimatiellota bacterium | reverse complement strand
CAAGAATGCCGCCGCCAAACTGGCCGACACCGCCAAGGCCGCCTTCACTGAAAAAGTCGCCGCCGACTGGGTCGCGCACGGCAAGGACGCCGACACCGCGCGGGCATTCGCCGCAAAACTTTTCGAGGGCAAATTCGTCCCCCACGTGATTGAGCCATCCGCCGGGGTGGACCGCATGATGCTCGCCCTGCTCTGCAACGCCTACGAAGAGCAGAAGTTCACCGACGAGAAAGGCAAGGACGACTCACGCATCGTCATGCACTTCAGCCCGCGTATCGCCCCGGTCAAGGTCGCCGTGTTCCCGCTCGTCAAGAACAAGCCCGAGCTTTACGAAACCGCGCGCGGGCTGTTCGAGCACCTGCGCCGCCGCTACGCCGCGTTCTGGGACGAGAGCGGCGCCATCGGTCGCCGCTACCGCCGCCAGGACGAGATCGGGACGCCATGGTGCGTCACTGTTGATTTCCAATCCCTCGACGACGGCACCTTCACCGTCCGCGACCGCGACACCATGCAGCAAACACGCATGAACCTCGAACAGCTCAAACAGAAGCTCGAGGATGCGCTAATTTATTAATTGAACTCCAGGATGCCCCAGAGGGCGGGGGTGAGCTCGGCCTCGCTGGGGACGTCGGAGGTGATGGCGGTAGCCTTGTTGGTCCAGTAGATGCGGGCGGTGGTCTGGTTGTTCTCGCCGCGCAAAATCCCGATGTCGCCGGAGAGTCGCATCCCGGGGGAGGGGGCCAGCCCTAGCACCGAGAGCGGGACGGATATCTCGTAGCGGCCTGTCTTGTCCTCGGCAAGCCGGACATGCTCGCTGACGTCGCGGACCTCATCGAACGTGATCGTGCGCCAAGGTGAACTGAAGGGAACTTTTGTTTCTGTTTTTGTTTCTGTCATCGAATTAACCGAATTAAACGAATAGCTGTCTTTGTTTTTTTCATTCGTTTCATTCGTTTTATTCGATGACAAAACAGGGCGGTAGAGTAATGCCTTGATGTCGTTGCCGACGCGGGTGACGATGAGACGGAGGTCGCCGGGGACGGGGGCGCGGCGGCCGGACGCGGCGGAGGGGTCGGTGCCGAGCATGATGTCGAGTGCGCCGCCGGTCTTGAAGAGGGCGGTGGGCATCTCGCCGGAGTTACGGAGGAGGTTGGGCAACTGGGTGTCCCAACAGGCGTGGAGGCGGTCGCCGGAGATCGCCATGCGGCCGGTGATGTCGAAGGGCTGGGCGTTGGAGTTGAACCATGCCTTGGTACCGCGCTTGTCAATCTCGACAGCGGGGATGGGGTCCCATTTGGCAAAGTCGCCGTCGGCGGCCATGCCGTCCACGGTGGGGACGCGCAGGACGCCGGTGCCGGAGGATTGCTGGCGTTGCCGCTCGAGCGCCTGGCGGTAGTCCTGCGCCTGAGCGAGGAGGGCGGGGGTGACGTTGACGGTGATGGGGGCGATGGGGCGGAGGGTGTCGAGGCCGTCCACGCGGACGAGGCTGGTACGCGCGCCGTCCACGAGATAGACCTGCCCGCGGGACTGTCCGATGGAGGGCCAGAAATTCTCGTCGTGCAGGGTGATGTTCTCGAGGGGCATCCCGCGCGGGGCGGCGAGCATCTGCCAGAGCTTGCCGACGCGCACGTCCTCGAAGAGCGAGGAGACGAAGAGGCCGTCGCGCGTGAAGAGGTAGATGGGGCCCATGTTACCGTTGACGGCCCAGAGGGGTTTGACCTTGCTGCCCTTGGGGTTGATGAAACCGCCGAGCAGACGCGTCGCGCCGATGACGTGTCCGGGGAACTGGGGGTAGGATGCCTCGTGGGAGGCATGCAGGCCGGGCCATGCGTTGGGGTAGCTCCAGACGGCCTTGCCGTTCTTGACGCCCGTGATGGAGTGCGAGTGGAAAGGCTCGGCGCCGAGGGTGAGGACGGCCTCGCCGCTGTCGTCGGCGAGCATCTGGTCGCCGCCGGAACTCATGGGGCGGTAGACCCCTTCTACCAGCGCGATACCTTTGGCGCGCTGGTAGATAGGGGTTAAGGGGTTAAGGGGTCTAGGGGTTAAGGTTTCGATTGCCGTCGAGGGCATTCGATTGCCGTCGATTGCCGTCGTTTCCTGAACCCCTGAACCCCTTGACCCCTTAACCCCTTTCTTCCACTCGGGTTTGAAGCGAACGGCCTTTCCGTTCAGGCAGGCGACGGCAAAGGAGAGGTCGTCGAGGACGGTGATGCCGGTGGTGACCTCGCGGCTCATCTGGACTTCGTCGGGCTGGACGGCGCCATCGCCGTTGAGGTCGTTCCAGATGAAGAAGACGGCGTGCTTGCGGTTGTCGTCCCACAGGCCGCGCTTGGGGTCTGAGCCTTCGGGGACGAGATGCTTGAATTCGTCGCCGTGGAGGAGGGGCCAGTCGTTCGCCATGCCCATGCCGGCGACGGGGACGGCCACCCCCCCCCTGTCCTCGAAGACGAACGCGCCGCTCCCCCCCACGGGGTTGCTGTTGTGGGCGTTGCTGAAGTAACGCCGGCCGTTGACGCGGTGGGCGGTCTCGGGCGCGGCGATACGGCGCGGGAACGTGAAGGAGGTGGCGTCGTTGCGGTAGAGGACGTTGACGAGCTTGTCCTTGCCCGTCTTCCAGTCGAGCTCAAACTCGAGCGTGCCATGCCCCTCGTCGGCGTAGTAGAAACGCTTGGGGTCGGTGTTGTCGAGCTGCCCCCCCCCGCCGTACTTGCCAGGACCATAAAAAGCGAAGAGAAGTTCTAAAGTTCTAAAGTTCGAGAGTTCTAAAGTTCTAAAATTATGCGCGTCCGCGCTGTCCGGCGCGGTTCCCGAAGGAACTTTAGAACTCTCGAACTTTAGAACTTTAGAACTTCCCCAAATGCTCACGCGTTTGGGGAGGTAGTCGCACTCAGCGACCCACACGCGGCCCTCGTGGTCAACGGCGGTCTGCCAGGGGTTGTTCATGTGCAGCTCGTCGTAGGGGCCGGCCTTGGGGGGCCCCGCCTCGCCGATGGTGCCGAGGGGGGCCCCCTCGGACGAGAACACCTTGACCTGGTGACTGGTGCCGTGGTCGCTGACGTAGAAGTTGCCCTTGGCGTCAATGGTGAGCGAGGCGGGGGCCTCGAACCCCTTGACCAGCGGCCCGCGGGGACGCTCGCCCTCCACATGGGCGAGGGCCCCCCCCGTGAGCGCGTAGAGCTTGCCGTCGGGGGCATAGGCGATGCCGGTGGGGGGGGGCCCGACGGGGATGTCGCGCTCGACCTTCCCCGTGGCGGCGTCCACGATCCAGATTGCGTTGCTGTGGGTGAGCGCGACGGCGATTTTCTTGTCGTACACAGCGATGCCGTGCATGACGCGCATGAGGTCGTGCTCGGCGACGGTGTCTTCGACGATGGGGGTCTTGAGGATTTCGCGGATGCGCTGGCCCTTGCTCATCTCGGTGATGCGCAGCTCGATGCCCTTGGTGCCGTTGTCGGGGCGGAAGGCGGAGGCGATGTAGACGGAGACGTTGGTGTCGGCCTGGGGGCCCACGTCCGCGGCGATGTAGGGGGCCGCGGTCCAGTTGCCGCCGATCCACTTCATGCCGCCGCGCTTGTTGCCTTTCATGTCAACCCAGATGAACCCGTCGGGGCCCTCGGTGACGAAGCTGCCGAGGAACACGGCCGGCTCGCCGATGGGGGAACGCTCCGCCGGGACGAACGCCGCGCCGGAGGGGGGGGAGTGGTTCGCGAGCCACGCGCCCGTGTGGTCGGGCGTGTCCCAGGGGGGGGTGCCCGTGCTGTAGACGGAGAACTCGTAGGAGAGCTTCGTGCCTTTGTGCCAGAGGCCCCGGGCGGTGTACTTGCCCGGCGCGACGGGGGCGGGGGGGATGCTGTAGAGGCCGTGCTTGGCGGCGTCGATGTCGCGCCCGAGGTCGTCCGTGCCGTCCCACCACACGGTGTTTTTGCCCGCCGGGAACTTCGTCTCGGACACGAGATTGCGGACGCGGTTACCGTCCTTGTCCTCGATCACGAGCGTGACATACCCCGCCTCGGGAATCGAGAACGGGACGGGGATGGGCGGGGAGGGGGGGGGGGGGGGGGGGAGAAGTTTAGAAATGGAGGAGTTGAGAAGTTGAGAAGTTGAGGAGTTTAGAAGTTTAGAATTTCCAACTTCTCGACTTTTTGACTTCTCAACTTCTGTACTTTTTGACTTCTCAACTTCTGTACTTCTCAACTTCTCAACTTCTCGACTTTTTGATTTCTCAACTTCTGTACTTCTGTACTTCTCAACTTCTCGACTTTCTTCCGGTCTCATAAGCGCGACGATCTCGTCCAGCCAGAACCGCCGCCCGCCGTTGGTCTTCGGCCGCAGGTGATCGTGGTCCTCGGGGATCGCGCCCGTGACACGGAGACGGAACGCGCGCGCCGTGACAGGCTCGTCGAACACGAAATAATTCGGCCACAGCGTGACGGGATAGCCGAGCCGGATGCCGCTGAAACTCTTGACGGGCCGCCAGTCGCGCTCCGTCGCACTGCGCGGGTGGGTGCCGGGGGGGCCCGCGTACGCGTCAATCCCCACGGCGGAGAAGGCGGTCGTGATGCCCACAAGCGCGTCGAGCGTCACGGCCTCCGGCCACACCAGCACGATCGGCTCGGGGGCCCCCTCGGACAGGACGGCACGGGCGGCGTTGGTGCTGACGGGGAGGTTGCTCCACGCGCCCCACCCCCACCGCCTCATGTCGTTCAGGCGCGACGCGTTCTGCTGGTTCGCGGCCGTGATGACCTGCGCGTAGGGGGCGACGTTGATGAAGCGTTCCGGGAGGACCAGCACGCCGCCGATCCACCCCTGCGGGTTGCTGTCGGAGGGGTGCGCGGTGTGCGTGAAGCGCAACGCCCGCGTCCGCGTGCCGGGGGGGAGGGTCCAGACGCCGAACTCCTTCTCCGCGACGGGCCCCCCCGTGACGTTCCCCTGGAGGTCGAGACGCTGCGCGGGGAGCCAGTCGCCCTCATTGTCGAGGCGGCCGGGATAGGGGGCCCCCGGCTTCAGCACGCTAAGCACCCCCCCCCCCGACACAAGCACCGTCTCCGCCGCGACGGGGGCCGTGAAACCGCACCGCAGGTGACGGGGCCCCGGGTTCTTGCTCCAGCCGAACGCCAGCCCCGCCCACGAGATATGCTGCGCCGACGTGCTCCACACGATCGTCTCGAGGTTGACCTTCGGGTTCGCGTTGGTCACGGGCGTCTCGGCCCCCTCCAGCCACACCGCAAACGTCGCGTTATCCAAGACCTCCGCGCTGACGGGCGTCCCCGCCATGAACTGCGGGTTTTTCATCTCCACCGCCCCGCCCAGCATCGCGAGCGACGCACCGATCACAGCAACACAAACCAACTGACGCATAATAACCCTTTCCGATTAAAATGGGAAAAAGAATAGCGTAGGAAAGTTCCGCACCAAAGTCAATGCCGTTCGTGTTTTTCTCGCGTTCCCAATTCGCTGTCACTTCTTGCTTGTCTTTTCGCACAAAAAAGAGTTTAATATTTCTTTTTGGCATTTTCAGCGAGGATGAAATCTCATGTATAAATTGTGGCGTGTTTGTTTCGTGTTGGTTTTTGTGATGTCAGCGGTGGTGTCCAACGCTCAGACGGTGAAGAGCGTGATTGTCCGGACGTTGGACACGTTCGGCACGGATGCGGCGGCAGATGTGTTGCAGTACTGTAGCGTGAAGGCGGGGGAAGCGTTTTCGCCAGAAGCGGCATCGAGGGATGTCAAGGCGCTGCTCGACACGGGACGTTTCGCGTATGTGGGGGTCCTGAACGACACCGCCAATGGAGAGTTCACTGTCATTTATGAGATTGAGCGCCGTCATCTCTTCCAAGAGCCGCTTGCCATCGTTTACACCAACTCGGCGACCGAGACCGTTGGGCGCGGGTCCCTGAAGGAGAGCAAGCTGCGGAAGGTCTCGGATCTGAAAAGCGGGGAGCCGATTGACGAGCGGATCCTGGCGACGCGGGCGGCGAAAATCCGCGATGAGTATCGGAAATATTATTTCAGGAATGTGCAGGTCGGATGGAGGTTGGAGCCGATCAAGGGGAGCGCGGGCTTCGCGCACGTGACGTTCGTCGTCGAGGAGGGGGAGCGTCAGAAAATCAAGGATTTCACGTTTACGAACAACACGTCCATCTCGGCGCCGGAGCTGCGCTCCGCGTTCGGGGAGTACCCGTGGTGGAACCCGCGCGGCTGGTTTACGGACACGCCGATCTCGAGCATGGACCTGGAGGTGGCGCGGCAGAAGGTGGAGGACGCTTACCGCGACAGGGGGTTCCTTGACGCGCGCGTGGATTTCCCGGAGATCGAACGGGTCGGCGAAGGGAAGATCAACGTGGTGTTCAACGTGACGGAGGGCGACAGCTACACGGTCGAGTCCGTCGCGGTACGCGGGGTAACGCTGTTTCCGGACGGGGATGTGCAGGGCAGCGCGCGGCTGGAGACGGATATGCTGTGCGGGCAGAAGGCGATTGATGACGCGGCAAAGGGCATCCGCGACTATTACGGCTCGCGCGGGTATTCGGATACGGCGGTGCGCCCGTTCGTCGAGACGGTGCCGGGGCAGCCCGGGCGCGCGGTAATCACGTTCGACGTGCGCGAGGGGCAGTTGACGTACATCCGTAAGGTCGTCATCCGCGGCAACAACACGACCAAGGACAAGGTTATGCGCCGCGAGATTCTGACGTTGCCCTCGGACACCGTCCCCATAGACCAACTTGCCATCGAGCGCAGTGAGAACCGCCTGAAGAACATGGGGTATTTCGCGGAGGTCCGCAGCTACACGGAGAACGAGGAGAACAGGCCGGAGGGCGGCGTGTACCGCGACCTCGTGTATGACGTGAAGGAGAAGCGCACGGGTAACGCGCTGATTGGCGCGGGGTTCTCGTCCCTTGACCAAGGGGTGTTGTTCGCAGAAATTTCGGAGAGCAACTTTGACATCCTGAACTGGCCCAACCTCAAGGGCGGCGGGCAGAAGGCGCGCGCGGGCATCGAGATCGGCATGCGCAACCAGGCAGGGGAAATCTCCTGGCGCGAACCGTGGTTCCTGGACCGCCCGATCTGGCTGGACGTAGACCTCTACTACCGGCAGTTGTGGTACCGGGAGTACGACGTGACGCGGCTGGGCGCAAGTGTCGGCCTGTCGTACCCGATGAAGATCGGCAACCTGAAGGCCGGCCGCCTGGGCATGTCGTACACGCTGGAGCAGGTTGACATGAAGAGTGTGGACAACGGCAACTGGTACACGAAGGACGGCCTGAGCCTCGTGTCGGGAGGCGACGGCCTCGGCGGCGGTTGGGGCGACTGGACGGGTGGCGTGGGTGACGAAAGCCGTTACTTCAAGTGGCAGAAGGAGGAGTACGGCGGGAACGTGAACAGCGTGGGCCGCCTCTACTGGGAGCGTGACGAGCGTGACCGGGTGTTGATACCGACGCGCGGCTATCGCGCGTTCGTGTTCGGCGACCTGGCGGAGGGGGGGATCGGCGACAACCAGTTCTACCGGATGGGCGCGAACTACCGCCACTGGTTCCCGATGCCGTGGGGTCAGCATGTGCTGAGCCTGCGCGGGCGCCTGGAGACGGTCGAGGCGTATGAGGGCGAGTTGCCGATTTACGAGAAGCTGTTCCTCGGCGGACCCCGCACGGTGCGCGGCGTGAAGTACCGCGACATCGGGCCCAAGGCGTTCAGCGCGCCGGGGGTCAGTGACCACCATGTGCCCCTCGGCGGGCAGACGTTGGCACTGGGCACGGCGGAATACACGGTCCCCCTCTTCAAGGCGGTGCGCCTCGCGGCGTTCATGGATGCGGGGGCGCTGGGTGAGGATGCGTTCGGCGGCAGCATGTCCAGCTTCTGCGTGTCGGCGGGCATCGGGCTTCGCATTGATCTCCCCAATTTCCCGATCCGCTTCGACATCGCACGCCCGTTCAAGCGGGACGACAGCTACACCGAGAGGGAGTTCTTCTCGTTCACAATCGGGTTTGACTAAGGTAACTAACAGAAAGGACACACGATGAAAAAGGCAGGCATGATGTTGGCCGTCGCGCTGGCAGCAATGACGGGTATCGCGCAGGAGAAGACGGTGGTCGTGAACATGATTGATCTCGTCCGCTTCCACCCGCGCCGAGAGCAGGACCGCAAGCGGATGGAGGACAGGGAGAAGGAGTATCAGGCGCAACTCGACAAGAAACGCAACCGCTTCGAGGAACTCCGTGAGGATTATGAGAAGCTGGCGAAGGAGGCCCGCAATCCCGCATTGAGCGAGAAAGCGCGTAACGAGAAGGAGGAGCAAGTCACCAAGCAACGCAACGTGCTGGCGGAGTTTGACCAGGATCTGCGCAAGGAGCTTCAGGATCTTCAGCGCAAGCTGGCCGACTTGGACACGGAACTCCTGCGCATCGTCACGGACGACATCCGCGAGGCGGTCACGAAATACGCGAAGGACAACAAGATCGCCATCATCATGGACGGCTCCACGCTGGCGTATTTCGACCTCAAGCTGGACATGACCGACGAGGTCCTCAAGAAGATGGGCGTTGACCCGCAGAAGGCCAGGAAAGAAGCCGAGGCGGGCGCGAAATAAACCATGCCCCTGCGTGCGCAAGAGATTGCGGAGAAACTGTCCGGCCAGCTCGACGGCGACGGCACGGTCGAGATTGTCGCGATGGCGAACCTCGGCGATGCCCGGGGAGGAGATATCAGTTTTTTCACGGACTCCACGTACGCCAGGCAGCTTGCCACGACGCACGCGAGCGCGGTCCTGGTGCCGCGCAATTGGCGCGGCGAATGCCCAGCACAGGCAATCATCCGCCTGGACAATCCGAACGCGGCGTTCGCGCAGGTGGGGGCGTGGTTCGCACCCGCGCCTGTCGTGCGTGCCCCGGGAATCCACCCGACCGCCATCATCAGCCCCGGCGTGAGACTGGGGAAGGGGGGGCATGTCGGGGCATGGACGGTGATCGAGGGTGACACCGTCATCGGCGACAACTGCATCATCGAGGCCCAGGTCTTCATCGGCCCGCAGGTGAGACTGGGGAACGGTTGCCACGTCTATCCGCAAGTCACCATCCGCGAAGGCAGTATCATCGGGCACCGCGCAATCCTGCATTCCGGCGTCCGCATCGGCGGCGACGGCTACGGCTTCAACCCCGTGCAGAACGCGGACGGCTCGATCACGATTGAGAAAATCCCGCAGATCGGCATCGTCGAGATCGGCGACGACGTGGAAATCGGCTGTAACACCACGATTGACCGTGCGCGCTTCGGCCGTACACGCATCGGGAACAACGTCAAGATTGATAACCTCGTCCAGATCGGGCACAACGTGCAGATCGGCGACGACAGCGGCATCATCGCCCAGGCGGGTGTCGCGGGTAGCACACGCATCGGCACGGGATGCCTCATCTGGGCACAAGCCGGGATTTCGGGGCACCTCACCATCGGCGACCGTGCCCAGGTAGGTCCCGCCAGCGGCCTCTCCAAGAGCATCCCACCCGGCGAATATTACATCGGCCTCCCCGCCTGCCCGAAACGCGAGTTCGCTGCCCAACTCCTCGCCCCCCGCCAAATCGGGAAACTGAAAGACAGGCTCGATAAGTTGGAAGCGACGTTGCGTCAAGACGACGTAACGTAAGGTCAGCACGCAGATTTTTTTTTCGCGGCTCGACTGCTGTTTGCCCTGTACATCGGCATGGAAAATGGTATACTCAAAAATGTTCACATAGGAGGATGTCATGAGAAGACTTGTGTTTGTTGTTTCGGTTACGGTTTTGGCGGGCATGTGCAGGGCAGGATCAATCACCTGGAAGGGGGCGTGGGAAATCAAGGGTGATAAGGGCGTGCGCACGGAAGGGAAGCTGCTCTATGCGTACACGGCGTCGGGCGCGGAGGTGACGGTCAATGGCGTGCCGTTCAAAGGGGCGACAGGTGCGGACGTCGCAGTGTCCGCGCGCGGACGCGACACGGGGTCGTTCGGCAACGACACCAAGACCTCGGATGCGCTCTCCCCGGCGTTCAGGGACATGCTCAAGGGCGCGCTCTGGCAGGATAACCAACCGGCGACCGTGACGCTGAAACAGCTCTCGCCGGGCAAGCATTACCTCGTACAGCTTTGGATCAGTGACAGCCGCGCGTTGGCGAACGGCAGGAGCGCGTCGCTGGACAATGGCAAGACCGTGCTGACCCACAACCGTGGCACGGAGGGGACCCCGGGGTCTTATGCGCTGGGCGTGTTCACAGCGGAGGGCAATGAGCAGACGTTCACCGTGAAGGGCAACATCTCTTCGCAGATCAACGCGATTCAGGTGCGCGAGCTCGCGAACGGCAACGTTGACCTGGCGATGGCGGGCGAGAGTGCGGTTAATTTGGCTGAGACGGAGAAACGGCGCCAGGCCGGCACCGTGTCCGTCCCTCAGGCGATCAACCCGGCGGCGGCGGAGCGGGCGATCGCGTTCCTCGCGCAGCAGCACCCGGACCGCTATGACGCGAAGAAGGCCCGCGCCGCGCTGGAGGCGTACCGCGCGGAGGAGGCGTTCGTGAAGGGCATCTCCCCTACGTCGCCGTCGGCGGACATCGCCAAGGCGGAGAAGCTGATCGGCGACGTCAACGCGGCGTTGCTGGCGAACCCGCTGCTGGACGCGGACCGCGTCGTGTATGTGCGGCGCATCGTCGGGGCGAACGCGCGCACGATGCGTGAGCAGGGGTGGGGGGCCATCGCGCTCAACAGCTACATCCACTCGGCGGCGCGGAAGGACAAGTGGACGACCGAGATCGTGGAGCTCTCCAACCTGCGCGGCGAAAAGAAGGAGCGCGTGATCCGTCGTTTCGAGGGGCCCCTCATCCGCGACATCAAGCTGACGTATGACGCGAAGAGCATCTACTACACGGGCGTGGATGCGAACAACCGTTTCGCGGTCTATTCGCTGCCGCTGTCGGGGGAGGGGGAGCCGGTCACGATCTCGCCCACGGGCTACCCGGACGTGGAGTGGTTCGACGCGCTCCAGTTGCCGGACGGTCGTTACGTCATGCTCTCGACCGCGTCGTGGCAGGGGTTGCCGTGCGAGAGCGGTTCGCGCCCGATGGCGGTGCTGTATCAGGTGGACCCGGGCGCGAAGTCGAACGCCGTGCGCCAGCTCACGTTCGAGCAGGACAGCAACTACACGCCCTCGATGATGAACGACGGGCGCATCGTCTACACGCGTTGGGAATACTCGGACATCCCGCATTACTTCTCGCGCATCCTTTTCTCGATGAACCCCGACGGCACCTCCCAGCTCGCGCTGTGGGGGTCCGGCTCGTACTTCCCCACGTGCCTCTTCCAAGTCCGCGCCATCCCGGGCGAGACGAGCAAGCTCATCGGCACCATCAGCGGTCACCACGATGTCGCGGAGATCGGGCGGCTCGTCATCCTCGACCCCTCCCTCGGCCGCAAGGTGCCGTTCAAGCCCGTCCTCACCGGCAAGGCGTGGGGACCCGAGGGCACGACCATCCGCATCCAGACCGAGCGCCTCCCGCCGGAGCGCACGGGCCTCATCCAAGAGATCCCCGGCTTCGGCGAGTGGGTCGAGACCGACGTGTGCGATGCCCAGGCCGGAAACCAGCACGACCGCGGCCGCCCGTTCTTCGCCTACCCCCACCCCCTAAGCGCGAACTTCCACCTCACCACCGCCAAGCCCAAGAACGGGCTCTGGGGCATCTACCTCGTGGACACGTTCGACAACATCACCCTCCTCCGCGAGCAGCCCGACAGCGCATTGCTCGAACCCCTCCTCGTTGAGCCACGCACCCCCCCCCGCACCATCCCCGACCGCATCACCCCCGGGTCCGACAAAGCCAGCGTGCATATCGCCGACATCTACATGGGCCCCGGGCTCAAGGGCGTCCCGCGCGGCACGGTCAAGGCCCTGCGCATCTTCGCCTACCACTTCAACTACATGAAATCCGGCGGCCACGAGTCCGTCGGCTTCCAGTCGGGCTGGGACATCAAGCGTATCCTCGGCACGGTGGAGGTCGAGGAGGACGGGTCGGCATGCTTCGAGATCCCCGCGAACACCGCCATCTCCATCCAGCCGCTCGACGCGGACGGCGCGGCGCTCCAGCTCATGCGCTCGTGGCTCGTCGGGATGCCCGGTGAGCGCGTCTCCTGTACGGGGTGCCACGAGGACAACCGGATGTCCCTCCCCCCCACCGGCATCGCGCTCGCCGAACGCAGGGCCCCCCAGCAGATCAAGCCCTGGCTCGGCCCCCCCCGCGCCATGACCTTCTCCCTCGACGTCTGGCCACAGGTCCAGAAATACTGCATCGGGTGCCACGACGACAAGCACGTGCGCAAGATGACCAACCCCCGTCAGGCCTACGAGTCCATCCACCCCTACCTGCGCCGCCCCGGGCCCGAGGGCGAGCTGGACATGTACCCCCCCATGGACTTCCACGTCTCCACCTCCCCCCTCTTCCAGATGCTCCGCAAGGGCCACCACAACGTCGCGCCCGACGCCGAGTTTTACGAACGCCTCGCCGCGTGGACGGATATGAATTGCCCGTGGCGCGGCAAGTGGGACCCCCCCGAATGGGAGAAGTGGAACCAGCGCACACGCCGCATCGAGCTTGCCACCGAATTCGCCGGGATCCCCCTCGACGCCGAGGCCGAGTACGACAACGCCGTCGCCCTCCTCGGCAACAAGCCCGTCGAGTTCATCCCCCCCCCCCCCTCGGGGGGGCGCCGCCCCCCCGCGCCCCCCAAACAGAAGCCACCCCCCTTCAACCCCCGACCCCCA
>WRML01000023.1 GCA_009777165.1 Kiritimatiellota bacterium | reverse complement strand
CTGGGTCACATTACCGCGCTGCCGTGGAAGGCTGCCTGCGATACGCTCATAATCATTCAGTGTCAGTTGCATGCCCGAGAAGTAGAGCAAATCAAACCATCCTTGGCAATAGTGTGAACATGCCCTAGGCGAGGGGTCGTCGCCCCCCCTTGGTACGGATGGTTAAGGGGGGGCAGATCAGATTAGAATTTTGACTTTAGAGTACCTTGCCCAATATGCTATATTTAATGTTCATTTTCCAAAAGAGGAGTTAGGATGTCGTCATCAGAAAAGTGTCATGCGGTGAGTAGACTGGATTATCTGCCGGTGGGGCAGTTGCGGGCGTTGCAGTTGGCGCGTCTTCAGGAGCTTGTGAGGCACGTCTATGCGAATGTGCCGTTGACGCGCAGGCGGATGGATGAGCGCGAGGTGCGCCCGGAACATATCACGTCGCTGAAGGACATCACGCTGTTGCCGTTCATGCTGAAGTCCGACCTGCGCGACGAATACCCGTTCGGGCTTTTCGCGTCGCCGATGGAGGAGGTCGTGCGCTTCCACTGCTCCAGCGGCACGACGGGCAAGCCGATCGTGATCGGCAACACGCCGAGGGACCTGCGGATTTGGCGGCGTTGCGTGATGCGCGCGCTCGCGATGTGCGGCATCACGAGAAACGACATTGTCCAGGTCGCCTACGGGTACGGGTTGTTCACGGGGGGGCTGGGGCTTCACTATGGGGCGGAGGGACTGGGGTGCACGGTGCTGCCAATCTCGGGCGGCAACACGGACCGCCAACTGATGCTGATGAAAGATTTCGGGGTGACGGTCATCGCCTGTACGCCGAGCTATTTCTTGCACCTCGTTGACGAGGGGATGAAAAAGGGGATTGATTTCCGCCGGGACATGAGGCTCCGGCACGGCGTGTTCGGCGCGGAGCCGTGGACGGAGGCGATGCGCGACAAGATCGAGCGGCTCACGGGCATCACGGCGCACGACATTTACGGGCTGACGGAAATCTGCGGACCAGGTGTGGCGAACGACTGCTGTCACCGTCGCGGGCTGCATGTGTTCGAGGACCACTTCTATCCGGAGATCATTGACCCCGACACGCTGGAGCCGTTGCCGGACGGCGAGGAGGGCGAGCTGGTGTTCACGACGCTGACCCGACGGGGGACCCCCATGCTGCGCTACCGCACGCGCGACCTGTCCCGTATCTATACCGAGCCGTGCCCGTGCGGACGCACCATCCGCACGTTCGAGCGCATCCGCGCCCGCACGGACGACATGCTGATTATCCGTGGCGTGAACATCTTCCCGTCGCAGATCGAGACCGCGCTGCTCTCGATTGACTCCGTCCTCCCGCACTACCACATCTTCATCAGTCGGGAGGGGGACTTGGATATGCTAGAGATCAAGGTCGAGGTTACGGCGCAGACCCTCAGCGACGACATCAAGTCGCTTGAAAAGTTGCGGGCGAAACTGTCCCGTGCCATCCAGGGGGTCATCAACGTCAGCGCGAAGATCACCCTCGCCGAACCCCACTCCCTCCCCCGTAGCGAAGGCAAGCTCAACCGCGTGACGGATCTGCGGGGTAGGTGAAAGATATCTGAAATGAAAAGGTCTCTCATGCAACCAAGGCAATTCAACAGAGCAGAGCACGTTTACCAGAATGAGGCGTTTACAGAGATGATTAAAGACGCGATTCGTTTTTTCAACGGAACACCGGTAATTGAGTTGCCACCCTCGGAACGGTTTGCCGGGGCGGGCATTTATGCGCTGTATTACACAGGCAACTACAAGCCTTATGCGAAATATGGGGAATTGAACCGTCTTGCCTATAATCACCCGATTTACGTCGGGAAAGCAGTTCCGAAAGGATGGCGGCAATCCGGGCATTCCAGTGGGATGGGCGGTAATTCATCAGAGTTGCATACTCGATTGCGTGATCACTTCAAAAGCATCACGGCGACAAAAAATCTTGATGCCGCTGATTTTGTCTGCCGGTTTACGATTATGGAGGGCATCGCGACGGACATGATTGCGGCGGTTGAGGCTGCTCTGATCAAACATAACCGTCCGCTTTGGAATACGATTATTGACGGATTTGGGAACCATGACCCAGGGGCGGGGCGTGCCGCCGGACAAAAATCCAAGTGGGATGTTTTGCATTCCGGTCGGAAATGGGTTGAACGCATCGCGGACAATCCTATAAGCCCAAAAGAACTGTTGCGCGAAATCGAGGCGTATCTGAAAGGGGTCGGGTTATGAAGTGCCTAGAATTGTTTTCCGGCATGGGGGGGCTTGCGCTCGGCTTGGAACGGGCGGGATTCCGACACGTAAAATTCGTGGAAATGAATAAGCACGCCTGTGCCACACTTCGTGCGAATTTTCCGCCAGAACTAGTCTATGAGGGAGATGTGCGCCATTTTGATTTTAGCTCGGTTGGTCAGATTGATATCATCGCCGGCGGTCCGCCATGCCAGCCATTTTCCCTTGGAGGAAAAGGCAATGCGTCCAATGACGCGCGCGATATGTTCCCCTACGCTTGCAAGGCGGTGGAGTCCTTGCTGCCTCGCGCATTCATTTTCGAGAATGTCAAGGGGCTTTTGCGCCCTGCATTTGCCGAATACTTCAATTCGATTATCGCCCGATTGGAAAAGGCGGGCTATAACGTTTCCTATACCCTTGCCAATGCTGCGGATTACGGGGTTCCGCAAAAACGTGAGCGTATCTTTATTGTCGGGATTCGAAAGGACATAAAAAAAAGATTTGTGTTTCCCGTGCCGACACATCCGAAGCATGCGTGGAAGACAATCCGCGATGTCCTTGGCAGTCCCGAGCCATCAAGCCAAATCGCGAAACAATACGCTGGACACACCGGCTCGCGGCTCGACGCGCCAGCAAAGACGATTAAAGCAGGGGTACATGGTGTTCCCGGCGGCGAAAACATGATTGTTTTGGATAACGGGCAGACCCGTTATCTGACAGTGGACGAAGCCAAGAAACTACAAACATTCCCCGATGATTTCGAGGTCGCTGGGTCGTGGGGCGAAGCCATGCGGCAAATCGGCAACGCCGTCCCCGTTTTGCTTGCGGGAATCATTGGGAACGCGGTTTATAAAACGATTCAGCCTAGCACGAGGCAAGCACGGTTCGCTCCACAACACATAGCGAGGCGATGTGACGGAGTTACGGGATTGGTGAGGAACAAAGGAGTAGCACAGCTATGAGACAGAAAACCATTCGAGTGATGCCAGTGTTAAAAACGAAAACGACTCTTGCGCACAGGGTGGATTTTAGGGAGGCACGGAAACGGGTGCTGGCGTTTCTGAAGGAAAACCCGATACCTGTGCTTGCCGGGATGGAAGAGGCGGTCGTATCGCATTGGATTCAAATTCACTTGTAGGACAGCGGAGAGGTATTCAATGAAGACAACGCACTCTCAGATAAGGAAACGGCGCATATGGTCTCGCGAAGAAACAATTGTCGCATTCAATCTGTATTGTAAACTACCCTTTAACAAAGTGAATAGGTTCCATCCAGAAGTCATTAAATTAGCCAATCAGATAGGACGACCGTCATCATCGGTCGGAATGAAGATAGGAAATATCGGACGTTTAGATCCCGAGCTTCAGAAAAAAGGTATTACTGGCTTGCCACATGGCGCGTTAATGGAAACGGAAGTTTGGGAGGAATTTAATGGAGACTGGGATTCATTGGCTTACGAAAGTGAACGGTTATTAAGAAAGTATAATAAGGAGCAAGAGATTGTCCTAGATGAAGAAGTAGAGGATATCCCTTTGCCGATCGGCGCAGATAAAACCCAAGCCAAGAAAGCGCGAGTTAATCAAAACTTTTTCCGGGTGGTGGTCTTATCCGCCTACGATAATAAGTGTTGTGTCTCAGGGATAGACGCTACAAGGTTATTAATCGCCAGCCATATAAAACCATGGAAAGATAGCGACCCAAAAACAGAACGTACCAACCCTCGCAATGGTCTCTGCCTTTGCTCACTTTATGACAAGGCGTTTGATGTCGGGCTGATGACCATCGACTCTTCCTACAGGATTGTCCTTTCAAAATCATTAAAGGACGCTTTACCACATGATGTTGTCCATGATTTCTTTTTGCGCTATGAAGGGAAATTCATAGCATTGCCGCAAAGATTCAAACCGCTAAAAGAGTCCTTGGTTTGGCACAATGAAAGGGTTTTCATCGCATGAGGTATTCGATGGCAAGAACGAATGACGATAGAGTTCTTTCCCAGCATAAGGGAGCTGTCCTACGCTATCATACGGAAAGGTTTCATCCGTCTGAGGCATGGATGTTTCAACTTGATTTGCTATAAAAAAAGGAGAAGAAAAGCTATGAAGATTCAGCAGATATCGCTGTTCCTTGAGAACAAGCCGGGGCACCTGAATGCGATTTGCAGGACGTTGTCGGAGGCGGAGATCAATATCGTCACGCTGTCGCTGGCGGACACGCAGCAGTTCGGGATCGTCCGGCTGATCGTGGAGGACTGGCAGGCGGCGAAGGACGCGCTTGAAAAGGCGGGGTACGTCGTCAATGTGCGCGAGGTGGTGGCGGTCACCGTGGCGGACCGCCCGGGGGGCATGACCGAGCTGCTGGACATCATCGGCGCGGCAGGGGTCAACATCGAGTACATGTACGCCTTCACGTCGCACCACGGGCTGGAGGCGGTGGTGATCTTCCGCTTCGATGATCCCGACCGCGCGGTCGGGGCACTCGGCGCGGCAGGGCGAAATGTCCTCGATGCGGTCGCGCTCTTCTCGAAAGGCAAAGGTGAATGAACCGTTTTTCAGTACGCAGATGACGCAGATTTCTTGAGATTCCCGCAGACGGGACTGCTAAAAAAAATCTGCGTGAATCCTAAATAATCTGTGTCATCTGCGTGCTGAATAGAAAAGGCATTTAGCATGAATACAATCCCCATCATCGAGAACAGGATCTGGCAGCCGGAGTTCGAGTGCATGCCGAAGGAGCAGTTGCGTGCGCTGCAGTTAGAGCGGCTCCGGGGCGTTGTCGCGCACACGGCGCGGTTGCCGTTTTACCGCGAGAAGTATCAGCACTTGGGTATCACCCCTGACAGTATCAGGAGCCTCGACGACATCCGCCGTCTGCCGTTCACGGCAAAGGCGGACCTGCGCGACGGCTACCCGCTCGGCTTCCTCGCGGTCCCGCGCGAACAGGTGGCGCGCTTCCAAGGTACGAGCGGTACGACGGGTAAACCCACGTGGGTCGCCTACTCGAAAGGCGACGTGGAGAACTGGGCAAACCTGTGCGCGCGTTTCCTTGTCGCGGGGGGACTGCGCCCGGAGCACACGGTACAGATCTCGTTCGGGTTCGGGTTGTTCACGGGGGGGTTCGGATTACACTACGGCATCGAGCGGGTGGGGGCGGCGATTATCCCCCTGTCGAGCGGTAACTCGGAACGCCAGTTGATGACCATGCAGGACTTGCGCCCAGAGATATTAATCTGCACGCCGTCGTATGCGCTGAAGCTGATGGATACTCTCCTGACGGGGGACGTTGACCGTAGCTCAATCGCGCTGGAGCATGCTCACTTCGGGGGGGAGCCCTGGACGGAGAGCATGCGCGAACATATCGAGGGGGGGCTGGGCATCCGCTGCTGGAACAACTACGGGCTGGCGGAGGTTCAGGGGCCGGGGGTCAGCGGCGAGTGCGCCTACCGCAACGGGATGCACATCCAGGAGGATCAGTTCATCTTCGAGACCGTTGACCCCGACACGCTCGAACCGTTGCCGGACGGGGAGAAGGGCGAGCTGGTCGTGACCCCCCTCTGCCGCGAGGCGTTCCCGGTGGTCCGTTACCGCACACGCGACATCGGAGTGATCTACGCGGATGGCGACTGCCCATGCGGGCGCACGTCGCGCCGCATGAGCCGCATCATGGGACGGACGGACGATATGCTGATCATCCGTGGCGTCAACGTTTTCCCGTCTCAGGTCGAGACCGCGCTCATGCGCGTCAAGTCCGTCGCACCGCACTACATGATCGAGGTCACGCGCCCTGGGGCGACGGATGAGGTGACCGTCCACATCGAAGTACAGCCCGGGATATTCTCCGACAGCATGAGGGAGATGCAGGCGATCAAGGCCGACATCAGCGCCGCCGTCGCAAGCATCACGGGTCTGCACATGGCGATCAACCTCGTCGAGCCGAACACGCTCGAACGCTTCGAGGGCAAATCGCGCCGCGTGAGGGACCTGCGGGATTTGAACGGTTAGAATATTTTACAAAATAGTACACTCGCAGAAAGGAGTACGGACATTTCTGTCCGCTGAGTCTCGTCGTCGTGTAGTCCTGTAGTCAGGACGCGGGACAACAGGATCACTTTACCCACAATGGACACGATGGTCTTTTGTATCCTTTGTGTCGCATATTTGTGTCGCGTCTACTTTTTTTTATATTGTATTCGCGTATTGTATTCCCGTCATGGTATCTGATACGGTTAAATTTGTTTCTTATCAGTATTATCAGCAAGGGAGAAATCGGAATGAAGATCAAAATCAAAAACCGGATGTGCTTCTTGACACTCGCCGCCGCCGCCATCGCGCTCACGGACGCGGGCGATCCGATCGGCGTGCTGATCACCTCCATCCGTGTGGACCCCGCCAGCGGCGACGTCACCCTCACGTGGGGGGGCCCCTTGTCTGTGGGAACGACAACCCTCATCGTCCACGGCACCGACGACCTCACCCTCCCCCGTTCCACCTGGATGCGCCTCGACCTCACCCCTACGCCCCCCTTGGCGCCGCGACCCTCCCCGTCATGGGCTTTAACGTCAACCACCTCTTCTTCACCCTCACCGCCGAATCGCAAGGGGGGGGGAAACAAGGGGACGGGGGACTGGGAACGGTTTGCAGCCCCCTTTTGAAAGAGGGTACCCGGAGGGCAGGGGTTTGCCAGCTCTTGCGTCCTCTGTCGTAGTCCTGTAGTCCCGTAGTCGAGCGCCCGCTGATGAGGACTCCGGGACTACGGTTTGCCCGGAAGCCAGACTTGCCGGCTTGTCGGCTTGACGACTTGCCCGTGCCCGACAAGCCGACAAGTCTCTCGCTAGTAATCGCCGGCCGGAACAAACCCCTGGCAGGAATACCTGTCACCCCCTTTCAAAAGGGGGCTCACAAACCCACCCCATTCACTTCCCCCCCCACTCCTCCACTTCTCCACTTCTCCACTTCTCAACTTGTTTTAGGTTTGCGCGACACAACGGGTTTTGTGTATGATATGCGCTTCACAAAGTCATTCGTATGACCCATCACACAGACGAGCTGATCGCCCCTTGGCGGGCGGGTATCCGCGCCGCGAGGGCGAACCTCATCCCGGCGCTGGTGTTGCAGGCCGTGTGCCTGTGCCTGTTGCTGGCGTATTATTATTTCCCGGCGGTCGAGCGTTTCATCCAGCCCGTGTCGGAATGGCAGGACGCGCACGGGGTACCGTTCGCGTTCGTCTCGCGCGGATTCTTCGGGGGGGTACTGCCGGGCGTGTTCGTGCTGAGCGTGCCCGCGCTGCGGGTAAGGCGGCCGGTGCGGTCCATCGTCATGAACTTCTGTTTCTGGGGCATGATGGGATCCCTCGCGCTCGGGCTCTACCGCCTGCAGTCGCTCGCGTTCGGGATGGGCCACGACTGGGCGACGCTCATCAAGAAGATGCTCGTGGACCAGAGCGCGTACACCCTCCTCGTCGCGGTGCCGCTCTCCGCGACGTTCCATTTCTGGCAGCGCCACGCGTTCTCCTTTTCGCAAACGAAGGCCCACTTCCCCCGGCACTGGTTCAAGCACCTGATCCTCCCGACGCTCCTGCCGAACTGGGTCGTGTGGGCGCCGAGCATGATGATCATCTACGCCCTGCCCGAGCCGCTCCAGGTCCACTTCTCCGGCCTTGTCGGGTGCTTCTGGACGCTCTTCTGCATGCAGGTCGCCGTCCATGCGACAGACCGCGCGTAGCTCACATCCGCCGGTTCATCTCGTCGATTTTGGCGAGGATAGCGGCCTCGTCCTCGCGGTACATCTCCTGAATCATCGGGTCGCTGAAGTGGAAGACGCGCTCCTCGAACGTCGTCGTCGCGATACGGTTGAAGAGGCGCTGCTCGGCCTGCTCGACATCCTTGCCGTAGATGTGGAACGAGTCCGCCTGCCAGTTCATGCGCCCGAGTTTCACCGTTTTGCCGGTGCGCCGCTGGATCGCGTCGGCGATGACGGTGCGGTTGAACATCGTGAAGCCGAACATGTTCATGAAGTTCGCGCCCCACGCGTCGTTACTGCGGAAGCGGACGTTGGCGTTGAGCCACTGGACCCCCGCCTTGTCCTCCAGGATGCGGTACCAGATGGACTGGAGGCAGGGGGGGTCATAGCAGTCCTGATCCAGATTCGGCATCCAGGTGATCATCTGCGCCTGGCGGGTGAAGGGCTGTGCGCACAGCTTGGCGATCACGTACTCGACCTGGTCAACCTTGAAGGGCCCCGCGAACGCCGCCTGGCCGTCCGCGCCCTTCTCCTTCCACTGCCCGTAGTTCTGGAGGCGGCCGTGGTAGGTGTATTCCCAGCGCGTGTCCTCGGGGTCGTTGACGGCCTTGACCCAGTTGTCCTTGAGCCCCTCCAGCTCATAAACGTACTCGCGCAGGTCGGCGATACCCCCCGGGAAGGCCTTGTGGATCATGGGGTCCGACAAGGGGTCGGCGATGGTCATGTTCATGGTCGCGTCCACGCTGAGGGGGTCCCCCTCCTTATCGTACTGCGTGCGCACGCGCACGCCCTCGACATACAACGCCGTCAGCGCCTTCTCGAACGTCTCCGCCAGCGAGCGCCCCTGAATGGTCAAAACCGGAATATTCATAGAGAACACCTTTTTGTGAGTTTGCCACGAAAGGGATACAGTATAAACGAAAGCGGCAGTCACTTCAACGGTGGAATGCGGTTTCGGGAGGGTACGTGAGGGTGAAACTCCACGCGCGAAACTCCACGGCACTCCATGTCTGGATTGGTGGGTAAAAAAGTTGGGTAAAAAAGTCACGAAAAAGTTGGAAAACTCTACTTGACGTACCGCGCGTGCTCTTGTTACACTAATAATCCATTACAGAAGGGATAGGATTATGTTCAAACGGATTGGGCTTTGTTTGTCGTTGTTGCTCGTACTGAACGTGTGGGCGCAAGATGCTTGGTACAGGGGGAACCTGCACATGCACACGTATTGGAGTGACGGGATCGCGTTCCCGGAGGAGGCGGTCGAGTATTACCGCTCGCGCGGCTACCACTTCCTCTGCGTCTCGGACCATAACCTGCTGCAGCTGGCGGCGGATAACTGGCAGGAGGTCGGCGGCAAGAAAGTCAAGCCCGGGGCCGCAGAGCAGTACCTCAAAACGTATGGCGAGACGGCAGACAAAAAAACGGAGGGCGGCAAGGATTTCGTGCGCCTGAAGACCGTCGGCGAGCTCAAGCGGCAGTTCGACAAGGCGGGCGAGTTCCTGCTCATCCCAGGGCACGAGATGAACAAGAACATCAGCGGAATCGAGACGCACATGAACGCCATCAACGTGACAGGCACGTTGCCGTTCGCGCGCGCAGAAACCCCCCGGGAGGCGCTCGAGGCAAACGAGAGGGCCGTGTCCACGCACGGGAGGACGAACGGGTGCGAGACGCTCTTCATGCTGAACCACCCGTTCTGGCCGTATTTCGACATTCAGCCGGACACCCTCGTCGCGTTGCCGCAGATACGCTTCTACGAGTTGAGCAACGACGGGAACCGGCACAAGGCGCATCCCGACTGGTACACGCTGGAGAAGTTCTGGGACATCGCCAACGCGTTCAGAATCACGGACGGGCACCCCCCGGTCTTCGGGACGGCGACCGACGACACGCACAACTACAATCCCTCCGCAGGCACCACGCTCCGGGGGTGGGTCTGCGTACGCGCCGACAAGCTCGATGGCGACACGCTGGTCCGGGCCATGAACCGAGGGGATTTCTATTCCTCTTCCGGCGTCGCGCTGAAGGACATCCGTTTCGACGAGGCGGCTGGCACGCTGTCGGTGGAGGTGGACCCGAAAGCTGACGAGACGTACACCATCACGTTCACCGTGACCCGCGCGGACTTCGACCGGACGACGGTACCGTTCGATGACCCGGCGGATGACAAGAAGCCCGCGCGGAAAGGGATCAAGTATTCAGACACCATCGGCGTTGTGGCGAAGACAGTCGAGGGGACTTCCGCCTCGTACACCCTGCAGCCGGATGACCTGTACGCGCGGGCGACCGTCACGTCCGCCACCAAGATGATTAAGCCGATGCTGTGCGGCCCTTGGGTTCAGACCGCATGGACGCAGCCCTACGGCTGGCAGTCGTGGCAGAAGCGCAACCCGCAGAAGTAGCTTTTTTACACACAGAGGTGTTTATTGTGCTTAAAGGAAACGGAGGATTAGTATGCGTCAAACGTATTGTATGATTGGAGCGTGCTTGAGTATCGCAGGGTTTGTCCAGGCGGCAGAGGTGGTGAGCCAGAAAGGTAACACGCGCTTTGACGGGAGCGCGCAGTCGGTCAATGTCGAAGCCGCGGGGCGGAAGCTCGGACAGGCGACATTCCGTTTTGTCATCCAGCCCGGCGCGAGGCAGCAGGACGGGCTGATCTCCATCTTCTCGCATGACGGCTGGGCGCAGGGCGCGGTGCATCTGCTGCTCAACGGCAGGGGCGTCAACTTTTGCGTGAACGGTATGCGCCTGGAGTCGGGCGGGCAAAATGACTTCAATACGAAAATACGGTTGCGCCCCAATGAGCGGGCGTTTGTCGCGATCACGTATGATGCGGAGAAACGCCTGATCACCTGCTACAAGAACGGGCTGCAGGTTGACCAGTGCAGGCTGGCGCAAGCGCCGTTGCTGGATTTTGCGTATGCGGGGCAGCTCGGCTCGTGGGGGGGCAGGGAGCGTTTCTTCACGGGGCAGTTGGCGGCGTTCGTTGTCGAGGATCGCGTCGTGGCGGCGGAGGATATCCGTCTTCAGGCGGAGGCGTACGGTTTGCTCGACACGCCGGAAGGGACGGCGGACGAGACGGTCCTGCCGGAGACGCGCCAGGCCGTGGCCGCCAAGGGCGTGAAGGAGATCGTGTTCGTCACGCGCCAGACGTATGACTCGAACCACTATTACACGGAGTACATCAACAGCACGTGGCGGCCGGGGTCGCGGCTGTGCGTGCTGAATGTTGAGACAGGTGCGGTGCGCGACATCCTGCCGCAGATGGCGGACGGGGTGTTCGAGCGTTTCGATGTGTCGTTCGACGCGAGGCGCGTGGTGTTCGCGTGGAAGCGGAATCATCAGGAGGGGTACCGCCTGTACGAGGCGAATGTTGACGGCACGGGCTTGCGGCAGCTGACGTTCCCGCAGCCCGATGAGGCGGAGCTTGTGGCGAAGTACCGCAAGTATCCGCACTACCATCACGGCACGGACGACCTGCAGCCGTGCTACCTGCCCGACGGGGGGATCGCGTTTGTCTCGACGCGCTGCCAGTACGGTATCCTGTGCGACGGCCCCGACGACTTCACGACCACGGTCCTGTTCCGCATGGACGCCGACGGCACGAACATCCGCCAGTTGAGCCGCAGCTCGGTGAGCGAGACCGCGCCGTCCATGCTGCCGGACGGGCGCATCCTCTATACGCGTTGGGAGTACGTGGACAAGGGCGCGGTGAGCGTAAAGTGCCTTTGGGCGATGCGCCCGGACGGTACCGCGTCGAGCGAGGTGTACGGCAACGACATCGCGTTCCCGCCGACGCTCAACTTCGGCCGCGCGGTCCCCGGTGCCCCGAACCTCTATGTCGTGGCGGGGGTCCCCCACTGCCCGCAGAACAACGTCGGCACGGTCATCCTGCTCGATATGAACAAGCCCATCCGCACGCGCGAGCCGATGACGTACCTGACCCCCCGGGTGGACATCCGCGCCGAGCCGGGCTTCGCGTTCCGCGACGGGGAGGACGAGCCTTGGCAGAACGACCCGGCGGGGAACGGCGACCTGTTCGCGAACCCCTACCCTTTGTCCGCGGACCTGTTCCTCGTCTCGCACAAGCCGGCCGCGTTCGGCAATTGGAAAGCCCCCAAGGGCTACGGCCTGTACACGCTGGACGCGCGGGGAGGGGTGAGGCTGCTCTACCGTGACGTGGACACGTCCTGCTGGCATCCGATCCCGCTCGCGCCGCGCACCCCCCCCCCTGTGCTCTCGACCGCGCTCGACAGGGGGCTGGCGGACAAAAATCAGGCCGTCTGCATGGTGCGCGACGTGTACCACGGCTTGGTGGGGGTCCCTCGCGGCACCATCAAATACCTCCGTGTGCTGGAGCAGGTGCCGCGCCCGTGGGCGGCGCAGTGCAAAGGGTCTCCCGAGGAGTACGACCAGCAGCACATCGTCATCACCAAGGACACGCACCTCGGGCTGAAGGTCCAGCACGGCATTGTGCCGGTGGAGGCAGACGGCTCGGCGCATTTCATCGTCCCCGCAAACGCCAACATCTTCCTGCAGGCGCTCGACGCGCACCACATGGCCGTGCAGACCGAGCGCACGTTTGTGAACTATATGCCCGGCGAGACACGCGCCTGCATCGGCTGCCACGAGACACCCGAGAGCGCGAGCGCATTCCAGAACGAGCAGAAGAGCGCGGGCCCCCCGGCCGCGTTCGCGCGCAAGGCGTCGGCGCCGGGCCCCCAGCCGGGCGAGACGCGCGGCCAGCGCCCGCTCCACTACGAGACCGACATCCAGCCCGTCTTCGACAAGCACTGCGTCCGCTGCCATTCGGGGGAGGACCCCAAGGGCAAGCTCAACCTTTCGGGCGAGCGCACGCGGCTGTTCAACGCGTCGTACGAGTCGCTCGTGCCGGAACGCCGCAAGGGGAGGG
>WRML01000022.1 GCA_009777165.1 Kiritimatiellota bacterium | reverse complement strand
TTTTGCGTTCTCTTCTACCGAAAGAAACATCCCTAACGGGATGTTGTTACGGTATGCTTTAAAAGTGATTTCACTATAAACGTGTTCCATTCTGACATCCCTTGACGAGATGTTGTTGCGATACGCTTTTTAACCACAATAGACGCAAAGGAATGCACAATGGACACGATTTCCTTTTGTCTCCTTGGTGACTATTGTGAAAACCATTGTGTCCATTGTGGTAAAAAATGGAATGGGTTTCAACTGAATTACCTATACCTTTGTGTGAGCCTGCTCCTTGGCTCAGTCACCTTTGCCGTACACCTCGATTTCAATGTAATGGTTCATCTCGTTGGAGGTGTTGCCGCGGCTGTAGAAACGGACGTAACGGCCTTTCACGGCGTTAACCGGGAACGGGCGGCCTTCGTTAATCTCGAGGTATTCCTTGTCCTTGCCTATACCCAACCTGGATGAGTTGTCGTGGTCGTTGTTGAAGACGGTCACGACACCATCAACGAAATCAGGGTCGTTCGAGATTTGGCAGATCACGTCGCGGTAGACACGCCCTCCCCTGAGCGGTAGTTGAACCATCTCGCCAAAGAAATGCCAAACACAGATGGCGTGAAGTTCCCTTTCGCCCCCCAAGTCAACCTGAATCCACTGTGTGCCGGGAGCGAGCTCGACATACGCAGCGGAATCGTGTTCCTTGTCGCCGTCCGTGATGTACGAGAGTTCACCGACAATCGGGTCCGGGTCGCTTGACGTGACCTTGCAGTCACGCGACAGTAACTTGTCGCACCCGGCAGGCACGAAGATCGGCTCACGCGGTTTACCATCACGTGGCGGCTCCAGATTCTCGGTACCCTTGAGTTCCTTCGGAGTCCCCCCGAAATGTGGCTTCGGCAGGGGAATCTTAACTTGGACCTTGTCCTGCGCCACAACGGCGCAGACGAGACCTGCGGCAACCGCCGCCACCATCAGTCTGTTCTGTTTCATACGTCCCTCCCTTTTTTGAGTGGTTAGTGATGAGTGGTCAATGATCGTAAATTGAAATGCACAATCTGTGCCAAGTCCTAAACGCAACGGTTTCGCTATCGTTAATTCAGTTGGGAAGCATTCCATTTTTTACCACAAAGAACACACCGTTTTCACAAAGGGCACAAAGTGTTCTCTGTCCCCTCTGACATCCCTTGACGAGATGTTGTCGCGATACGCTTTTTAACCACAATAGACACAATGGAATACACAATGGACACGATTGCCTCTTGTATCCTTTGTGTCTATTCTGAAAACCATTGTGTCCATTGTGGTAAAAATATGGAATGGTTTTCAACTGAATTACCTATATCTTTACAAAAAAATCGGGCGGACACACAGGTCCGCCCCAACTTCAGGACTTTAGAACTCTCGACCTTTAGAACTTCCCCTCAGCCGCCTTTGCCGTACACCTCGATCTCGGTGTAGTGGTTCATCTCGTTGGAGGTGTTGCCGCGGCTGTAGAAACGGACGTAGCGCCCTTTCACCGCAGGTACCGCAAACGGGCGGCCGAAATGCGACTCGAGATATTCCTTGTCTTTGCCTACGCCAAATTTGGCATAGTTGTTGAAATCGTTGTTAAAGACCGTGACGACACCATCAATGAAATCAGGGTCGCTCGATATTTGGCAAATTACAGCACGGTAGACGCGTCCTTCACCATGGTAGTGCCAAACACAAGCCGCGTGGATTTCTTTTTCGCTGCCGAGATCAATCTGAACCCACTGTACGCCAGGTCCCAATTCGACATACGTCGCTGCGTCATGATCTTTGTCGCCGTCCGTGATGTACGAAAGATCCCCAATAATTGGGTCAGGGTCACTTGACGTAACCTTACAGTTCAGCGAAAGCAATTTGTCACACCCTGCGGGGACTTCAATTGCTGGGCGTTCTTTGTCATGCGGATGGGGATCGAAATTCGCATGCTTTTTGATATCCTTTGGTGTGCCTGTAAAGCACGGCTTCGGCAAGACAAGCTTAATCTGAGTCTTTTCTTGCGCCCCTGCGGTGATAACAAGACCTGTAGCCGCAACCACCATCGTCAGTGTCTTCAGTTTCATTTCTCCCTCTCTCTTTCCGGCCTCTTGTGGGGCCTTGTTTTGTTAAACGTAAAATGGCAACCATTATTGCCGTTTCCGCTTCATTTGTCAACCCTCATTCGCGCCCTTGCGCTTCTTTTTCCGCAAACCGATACTTGCGTACAGGTGTGCGCACCTTATCCATCCATACGGGCTGCTCACGTGCGACCAGCGCACCGCATCCCGGCACCGCATCACAGGCGGTCTTAATCTCGCTCCACGTCATCCCCAGGAACGCGGTTGACAACCCGTCCGACACCGCCGCCGTAGGTGCGGACGACCATGCCGCACCGTGCCGCACAGCCGCGACACCTTTGCGCGCATCCACAACGTGCGTCCCCTTCTCATCGAATCCCGATCCGCTGATGGCCATGTCCTTCAGGCGAATCGCATCGAATCCGGCCCGCAGTTTCCAGTCGCCGCACACACCCACGGGCCAGCCGTCCGTACCGTCGCCCATGGATCCGCGCGCGATGACCGTACTCGTGCCGCCGTGCATCAGGAAATCCGTAAAGTCCCACTCGTTGATTAGCATATCACATGCCACATCGAGCGCATACCCCTTGCCGATCGCGCCGAAGTCCAGTTCGAGCGGCGAGTCGTTACCAAGACGGTCGGGCTTGACCGCAATCAAAAAATGCGCGCGGTCAATGATCAGGCGGTTCATCCCACACGCGGCAAGCGCACGTTCCCGCTCCTGCGGAGTCAGCGCAGGCCAGCGGTGCTTGACCTCGCGCAATGCGTCCATGATGGTGCCGACGGTCACGTCGAACGCGCCTTTGGTCACAGCGCAAATCTCGGTGGAAACGAGCAGCAGGTCCATCATCTCTGGCGAAACGCGGAGTGTCTGCCCAGGTTTGAGAAAACTGGCTTGGGTAACCTCACTCACATTCAGGAAACGGCTGATCATTTCCTCCAGGCGGTCCACTTTTTGAAATACCCGGTATGCGGCACTTTGTGCAAGCTGATGGTCGTCCTCGACGACCATCAGCTCAAACACCGTAGACATCGCCTTGTGCTCAAACTTGTGGCAATTCCTCACTCCTTGCGTCCACCAGTGACGAGCATCCACACGGACAGCGCGATGAAGCACATCGTGGAACAGCGGTGGCCCTTCAACAGCGTGAGCTGCCAGCCCTCGCCGAACCACGTCATCATCGGCGCGACGGCTGAGAAGAGAACACACACGCCGAGGACCAACATCAGCATCCACAACACACTGCGCTTGGTCTTGATCCGCTTCCCGCCACGGAGCCAAATCAACATGGGCAGACAGACCGCGAACAACCCGCCGGCCACCATGTGAAACACAAGGGCGTAGCCTGTCATCCAATGGAAGAGCCATCCCGCGATACCCGACAACCCCAGATAGGCCGTCGCGACAACCAATCCCAGCGCGGAGACCTTGTCTATCTGCGCCATCAGTTCCGCATTGCGCTTACCGTAGTTCCCGCACGGCTCGCTCATCAGCACCGAGGGGATCGCTGCCGCCGCGAACGCAACCGCGACGAGGCCGACGAACGCACCGACCACCCACAGGAAAATCTTGAACATCGGGCGCATCAGGAACGTCAGACCAAACAGGCGGTTGTAATTCCCACTGAACCCCATGTACTCGACCTGCGCCTTGATTTGTTTTTGCGCGGTCATCAGCGGGCCCGTAGACTCCACATTTGCGAAGAAAAACTTCGAGTCGGGCGTGTGGCAGTCCGCGCACTTCACGGGCTTCGAGCCACGCGCCATGCGGGCCGGACGGACATCATGACCGACCGCCCATGAAATTGGTGCCGCCACGCTTTCTTCCCGTGATGAAAGTTTTCCGTTTGTGTCGAGTGACCAGACTTGACCGTGCGCTACATAAACGGGTGCTGTCGTTCCTGTTTCTGACAGGCGTTTCAACGCCAACTCCAGCATCTCTTCCGTAAGTGAATAGTCCGTTCCTGCCAGCGGGAGTGCCAGCTGCACCACATCTTCGCTCAACAAAACAGAGAACGTATTCTCCTCTTCGTTGAACCAGCCAAAGCGTGGCGTTTCGGCAAGCGTCTCGGCCGGATGGGTCGAAAAGGTCACAAGATCAGACCCGGGATTGAAATAAAACTTGTTGCCGATGTGGACGGCCCCAACAACCCCTGTCGCTGTTGCGAATGGAGCCACATCCAGAGTCTGAAGCAGATAGGCAAGTTTATTTTTATTTATCCGCAACGTATTCTCCGCCTCTTCGTCTTCCCCCGTGTCAGCATCAGGGTCAAAGGTTGGCAATGCGTTTTCAAAACCTATTCCCGTATAATAGTAATATCCATTTGGCAAGTCGGTTTTTTCCAGAAACACTGCGGCACCATCAATGTTCGCGCCTAGCCCAACGCCATCTACAACCAGAACAGGGCGTCCGGGAATGTTTGGGTTAACCGCCAGCGCAGTCAACATCTCGCCGACCTGTTCGCGCACAGAGAGGATGTCTCCACAAGACTCCATTATGTGTTCAGGGAGGATAGGAGTCAGTTTCCCTGCGTCCGCCACGTCACGCGTAGCCCAGAACGCAGGCCAGACCATGCGCGAGGGCGTGAGTTTGCCGTTCGCATCTTTCACGAACACAGGCTCCATGATGAACGGCTGGGGTGTCACCCACCGTGCACGGCCATATACGCCCATGCGGTTTGCGCGGGACGTGCGGACTTGCGCCAACTCGCCGTCCTCGGTCACACCCGAATGGCAGACGGTGCAGTTGAGCTTCTCAAAATGCACCAGCGGAAATCCGACATGCTTGGGTGCGGGGGCCCCGTGGCGGCCGGGCTTGATACTGCCCGTACCGTTGTGGCAACCCGTACAACTGGCGGTCACACGGGCTTTGTCCATCGGCCCCGTGTTGTCGCCGAGATAGCCGCGAGCGGTGGCATGGTCCAGCCCGTTCCCGTGGCAGTCGGAACACGACATCCCCGCGCGCAGATGCACGTCGCCGTCAATGTCCTTCGCGCCCATCCCCACCTGTGTCGCCGAGTGGCAACTCAAGCAATTCTCATTGCGCGGCTTGCCAAGCTCCAGCACAACGCGGTTCTTTACGTCAAACTTGGAAAGGTCATAATTCATGTGCGGAGGCACCTTGAAGATCGCATCATCAGGGTTGAGCCCACGGAACATACCCCAGTAGTCATCCACGCGTGACCCCATGCCACCCACCTCGCCCAACCCCAGCGCACCTGTCGCCGCCCAGCGGAAGTTATGGCGGGTAATCAAACGGACCCATTCGCTGTGATCGTACTCCCTGTCCCGGCTGTGACACGCGAAGCAGTTGATCTCAATGGGGCCAGACACTTCCCAGCGTGCGCGCGGCCCGCCTTCCGAATAAATATCCTTCGGGTCTGCGATGTCGCCCCCGGGCATGTGCCGCCCGAACGTGAACGCATACTCCCACCTCGACATCCCCAACTGCTCCGGCTTGTACAGCCCCGCCCAGTTGCGCAACCCCATCGGGATCTGCGATCCGGTGAGTGCATCCACCAGAAACCACGGCTGGGCCGGTCGGCCGGCCGACGCATCCGCGTCCGACATATTGAAATGCCACCCCGACGCGATCGTCTCGTAATCATGGCACTGCCCGCACGTCTGCCGCGTACTGACCGGCAACGCACCCTGCACCGACGGGATAATCGTGTCGCCGAGCTCATCACTCAGCGCGAGGCGGTGCACCGGTATGTTGCGCCCGCCATCCCAGTGCGACTCTCGTGCCGCGAACGCCAGTCCTGTGGACAGAACAATCGCAGTCATCATCATTTTGCTCATCATAAAACCTCTCCATTCGTTATCAGAAACAATTCAACCCGTCTCATCCGTACGCCTACACGTGGAAATCTTCGGGCTTGAAATAGATGGTCTCACGTTTGGCGACCGACACGTTTGCCGCCAGCACCGCAACGGCAGACTCGTACGCCACATCTGCCGGGCAAGTCAGTGCCTCAGGTTTATTCCGGCGAACCGCAAAGAAGAAGTTCTCCAGATGCGGCATATGCGCTGGTTTATTCAACTCGATGGGCAACGGATACCCAGGCGGCGGAGGCGTAATGCGTGAGTCTGTAACAATCTTGCTGGAGACATCTACGGCCGGTGGCTTTTTCGGGAGTGCACGAACCAGCCCTTGCTTGATGAACGAATCCCACGCCGGAACACCCTCGCGTGTTTCCCGTTCTACGGTATTTCCACGCTCTGTGATTTCAGCAAGGGTCAGCGACCCGTTCTCTCCCATGAACTTCTCATAGAACCCACCGTTGCTGGTGGTGGTTAGCACCTGATAATAGGCGCGATTGATGAGTCCTTCCTTCGTCTTGAATTCATACTGCGCCATCACGTTGTCGTTCATCTCACGGTTATAATAGTCGTTACCGCCGATCGCGGTCACGGAAATCGGCACACAGTCCCAAACCCAGAAGAACAGGTCAATGTGGTGCGACCCGAGGTCAACCATCGGACCCCCGCCGTACTTCGCGAACCAGCGCCAGTTCAACAGGTGCTCCATATTCTCGTAACCGTACGCCTCAAGTTTATCTGCCGGGAGATGCGCGCGCGGGTTAAGCGTGAGAAAAGGCGCAACGGCACGGTTCCACTGCGCATAGGCGTGTGTGACGCGCCCCAGCATCTTCGCTTTGCGGATCACCTCGTCGAACGCATGGATATAACGCGGGTTCGAACGGCGCTGATGCCCGATCTGCAACATCTTGCCCGTCTCGCGCTGGGTCAACACCATGGACTTGGCTTTCTCCAGACTGTTGGACATCTCCTTCTCGCAATACACATGCTTGCCCGCTTTCATACAGGCGTTGGCATGTTCCGCATGCATCCAGTCCGGCGTGGCGACGATCACCGCGTCAAGGTTCTTGTCCTCCTTCTCCAGCATCTCGCGGTAATCCTCATATTGCTTGGCATCTGTATGCCCCATTGCCCGCATCTGCCCTCGCCCCTTTTGCGCGTTAAGGGGTAAGATGTCACAGACGGCCCGGAACCGGATGCCCGGAATCTTCATTGCGGCGTTGCACAGGATTTCACCCTCTGCACCATAACCAATGATGCCAACATTAAGCTGGTCATCATCGGGACCGAGGATTCCCGATCCCTGGCTCAGGATATTGAACGTCGGCAGGATGGTCGCCGCCGCCGCCGTAGTTTTGATGAAGTCTCTGCGATTGAATGACAATGTGTCCATGATTGTGTCCCTTTCCTTTACTCTCTTACTCTAATTACATACGTGTGTACCGGGGGCCGTCGCCGCCCTGCGGGAACGTCCACTCGATGTTCTGATACGGATCTTTGACCTGGCACGTCTTGCAGTGCAGGCAATTCGAAAAATCCACGTGGATGTGCCCGTCCTCCAGGCGGTACACCTCCGCCGGACAGAACCGCTGGCACGGTGCGCCAAACTTCTTGATGCACTCCTCGCACTTCGCGCGGTCCTTGATCTTCAGGTGGCACGGCTGATCCTCATCGTGAATCGTGCCGGACATAAACACGTCCGTCAGTCGGTCCGGCGACGTCGGCGACGCCGCCACCTGCGGCGGCTCCGGCATCTTCCCGCCCTTCAGCGGCAGCATCTCCTCATGGTCCGGCGCCATCGGCACCTGCCAGAACGGGAACATCCCGAACGTCGCCCACGCGCACCCCGCGCTCATCACGCCCAGCGCCAGATTCGTCGAGAACGGCGCGCGCACGTTCTTCACGCGCTTCAGCTGCTTCCACCCCGACGTCGCCTTCAGCCGATCGCTGTACGGCCTCAACGCCGCCAGCGAGAAATCCTTCTTGTCCCAACACTCCGCCAGCGTCGTCGCCGCCGCCACGCCCGCCTGCATCGCGATATGCACCCCCTTGATGCGCAGCGTGTCCACCAGCCCCGCGCCGTCACCCACGATCAGGGCCCCGTCCGCCACCACCTCCGGCACGGAATAGTACCCCCCCTCGGGGATCACCTTCGCGCCGTACGCCACGGACTTGCCCCCCTTGATGTGCTCCGCCACCGCCGGGTGCGCCTTGAACTGCCGGAACATCAGGTGCGGGTCCTTCTCCGGACGCGCATAGTCCAGCGCATACGCGAAACAGATCATCACCTGCGTCGGCGACACATGATAGATGAACCCGCCGCCGTAGGTAGACCAGTCCGACGGATACCCGAACGTGTGCGCGATCTCGCCCGTGCGCGCCTCATCCGCCGGAACCTCGATGACCTCCTTGATGCCCACCGCATACGACTGCTCGCGGCACCCGTGAAGCCCCTTGCTGTGGATCAGCCTGTCCGTGAGGATACCGCACGCGCCCTCCCCCAGCACCACGGCCTTCGCGTAAATCTCCTCGCCCGGCAGGTAATTCGACTTCGGCTTGCCCTCGTGGTCCAATCCCTTCTCGCCCGTGCGCGCCCCGATGACGCGCCCCTTGGAATCCTCAATCAATTCCGTGACCGCGAAGCTCGTGTAAATCTCCGCGCCCTCCTTCTCGCACAGTTGCGCGAGATACTGTGTCAGCTTCGTCAGCGACCCCACGGGGAACTGATGCGCCTGCATCATCGGCGGCACCCACGGGATCTTCATCGCCGCCGTCTCATTGAACAGCATGTGGAACGACTCCTTCGAGACCCGCGCCTCGATCGGCATCTTCGCGATCTCCTCCTCCGTCAGCAGCCCCTTGAACCCCTCCGGGTCAATCACCGCGCCGGACAGCACATGGTTCCCCACGCTGCGCCCCTTCTCCACGATGGTCACGCGCGGCAGCGGCTTGCCCTGTGCCTTCAGCGTGCGCAGCAGCGACAACGCCGTCGAGAGCGACGCGACGCCCGCCCCCACGCACAAAATATCAGTCGTAATCTTAGTTGCGTTTGACATACTTTCCCTTTTCTTACCTTTTCGTCTCAAGCGCTTCAATCAGTTTCGGGACAATCTCGAACAGGTCGCCCACGATACCCAGATCCGCCACGCCGAAGATCGGCGCGTTCGGGTCGGAGTTGATCGCGATGATTGTGTCCGACGACCTCATGCCCTCCAAGTGCTGGATCGCGCCCGAGATGCCGACCGCCACATAAATCTTCGGGCACACCGTCTTGCCCGTCTGCCCCACCTGCCGCGCCGCCGTCACCCAGCCCGCGTCCACACAGGCGCGCGACACGCCGACCACGCCGCCGATCAGTTCCGCCAGCCGCTCCAGCATCGCGATGTTCTCCGCCTTCTTCAGCCCGCGTCCACCCGCCACGATGACCTCCGCCTCCGCGATGTTCACCCCCGACAGATCCTTGTCCGTCCGCACAATCCGCGTGCTCGGCGCGACCAGATCCAGCAGCTCGAACAGCGTCTCCCCGCTGCGCTTCGGGTCCGGGGGGGCCATCTTGAACACCTTCGGGCGCACCGTCGCCATCTGCGGCCGGTGGTTCGGCGTCATGATCGTCGCCATGATGTTGCCGCCGAACGCCGGGCGCGTCTGATGCAACAGGCACGTCTCCTTGTCGATCGAGAGCGCCGTGCAGTCGGCCGTCAGGCCCGTGCGCGCGCGCACCGCCACCTTCGCGAAGAACGCCCGGCCGATCGCCGTCGCGCCCGCGAGGATGACCTCCGGCTTGTACTTCGCCACCAGCTGGTTCAACGCGTCCGTGTAGACGTCCGCCTCATACTCCGCCAGCTCCGGCCGGTCCACGATATACACCCTGTCCGCGCCCGCCGCGATCAGGTGCGGCGCCGCGTCCATCACGCCATGCCCCAGCACCACCGCCGCCAGCTGGCACCCGCGCTCACCCGCGAGCCGCCGCCCTGTCGCCAACAGTTCGTAGGCCACCTCCTGCACCTTGCCATGGCGCTGCTCCGCGAACACCCAGATGTCCTTGAAGTCCGCCAGGTTCGCGCCCTTCGGGGCCTCCTTCTCCACGGCCGAGATCGCCTTGAACGGGCAGGCCTTCACGCACGCGTTACACGCGCGGCACTCCTCCGGCTTCAGGACGGCCAGCTTCCCCTCCATATATAAGGCATCGAACGGACACGCCGTGATGCACTTCTTGCACCCCTTACACGCGACCGGGTCAATGATAATCGGCGCATCACTCATGACTTCACAACCCCCTTATCCTGTAACGCCCTCACGATTGCCTCCACCGCCGCGGCCGGGTCCCCCCGGCCGTCCATGCGGACCCCCCCGGTCTTCACCGGCGGCGCGAAAATCTTCACCACCTTCGTGGGCGACCCGTCCAGCCCGATCATCTCCTTGACCGCCTTGACGTCCGCCGCCCCCCACCTCGGGATCTCCGCCTTCTTCGCCGCCATCCACCCGGACAGGCTTGCGAAGCGCGGCGTCGAGGCCTCCTTCACCACCGTCATCACGACCGGCAACTTGCCCTCGATCACGTCCGTGCCGTCATCCATGTGCGTCTCGACCGTGAACGTGTCGCCCTCCACCTCCAGCGCCTGGACATACGTCACCAGCGCGCAGTTGAGCAACTCCGAGACGCCCGGCCCCACCTGCGCGGTGTCGCCGTCAATCGCCTGCTTGCCGAAGAACACGATGTCCGGGGCCGGGTTGATTCGCTTGATGGCCTGGGCGATGGCGTAGGACGTCGCGAGCGTGTCCGCGCCTGCGAACGCACGGTCCGTCAGCAACACGCCGTCATCGGCGCCCCGTGCCAGCGCCTCGCGCAGCACCACGTCCGCCTGGGGCGGCCCCATGGAGATCACGCTCACGCGCGCCCCGTGCTTGTCCTTCAATTTCAGCGCCTGTTCCAGCGCGTACTCATCGTAAGGGTTCATGATACTCTCGACCCCCTCGCGCATGAGCGTGTTCGTCTCCGGATTGATACGCACATTCGTCGTATCCGGAACCTGCTTAACACAAACAATTACGTGCATGTCCTTCCCCATTTTTCAAACGGAAAACCGCTTCCGACCATTTGGTAAAGTTCATAGCATACTCTAAAACGGGGTTGCTTGTCCATGCCTAAAAAACGTTATTTTGGAATTTCGCGAGGGGGGGGGATGAGTAATCAGCGGTTGAACATCGATTGGTTAGCGATGGTGTATCGCCGTTAACTGAACATACGTTCGTTTCTTCCTGCCTCAATCATCTTCTCGATCGCCGCCATCTCCACGCGCGTCGCGAGATACGCGTAGGGGGCCAGGGCGGTGTCCTCAACCGTCTTCTGCAAATCCGCCCACTGGTAGGGATCCTCCCTGAACAGCGCGGCGACGCGCTCCGCATAGACGGGCAAAATCGGCTGGAGGTAAATCGCCAGCACGCGGAAGATGTTCAGCACGGACGTCATCACCTGCCGCGCCGCCTCGGGGTCCGTCTTCACGAGCGCCCAGGGGGCCTGCGTGTCGAAATACTGGTTCGCGGTGTCCGCGAGGTTGCGGACCTCGACCATGACCTTGCTGAAGTCGCGGGCCTCGTAATGTTCCGCCACCGCCTCCGCGCGGCCACACGCCGCCAGCCACAACGCCCGACCCTCCGCGTCCATCGCGCCCATCTTGCCGCCGAGACGCTTGTGCAGCATCTGCGCACCGCGCGACGCGAGGTTGGTGATCTTGCCGACCAGATCTGAGTTGACGCGGCTCACGAAATCGCCCAGGTTGAGATCGAGGTCATCCGTCGTGCCGTTCAGCTTACAGGCGTAATAGAAGCGCAGGTCCTGCGGGTTGAGGTGGTCCAGGTACGTCCGCGCCTTGACGAACGTGCCTTTGGACTTGCTCATCTTCTCGCCGTTGACGGTCAGGAAGCCATGCACGAAAACCTGGTCCGGCGTCTTCACCCCCGCCACGTGCAGCATCGCCGGCCAGAACAGGCAGTGGAAACGCACGATGTCCTTGCCGATGAAATGGTACAGCTCCGCGCCGGGGTTTGTCCACCAGTCGTCGAACTGCTGCCCGTTCTCGCCGCACCACTTCTTCAGCGACGCCATGTACCCGATGGGTGCATCCACCCACACATAGAAAAACTTCCCCGGCCGCCCCGGAATCTCAAACCCAAAATACGGCGCGTCACGCGAGATGCACCAGCCGCGCAACGGCTCGCTGAACCACTCCAACAGCTTGTTCGCCACGTCCGGCGCGGTGTGCTTCGGGATCCACGCCGACAGGAAATCGCGGAACGGCTCCAGCTCGAAAAACAGATGCTCGCTCTCGCGCGTGACCGGGGCCTCGCCGCACATCACGCACTGCGCGTCCTTCAACTCCTCCGCCGAATACGTCTGCCCGCAGGTGTCGCACGAGTCGCCGTACTGCCCCCCCGCGCCGCACTTCGGGCACCCCCCCCTCACGAAGCGGTCCGGCAGGAACATCGCATCCTTCTCGCAATACAGCTGCGGCAGCTGCCGCGTGCTGACCGCCCCGCTCCGCTCCATCGCCGCAAAGATCATGTTGCAGAACGCACGGTTCTCCTCGCTGTCCGTCGAGTAGTAGCTGTCGAAGCGGATCTGGAACTCCGCGAAATCCTTGATATGCTGCTCGTAACTACGGGCGATGAGTTCACGAGGCGAGACCCCCTCCGAACGCGCACGGATCATGACCGGGGTACCGTGCGTGTCATCCGCGCAGATGTAGAGACACTCATGCCCCCGCATCTTCTGGAACCGCACCCAGAAATCCGTCTGGAGATACTCCACCAGATGCCCGATGTGGATGTCACCGTTCGCATACGGCAACGCCGCCGTGACCACTACCCTGCGTTTCGCGTCTGACATACAAAATCCCTCGAAAAGAAAAAAAAACAATATAGCGTTTTAAACCGCGTGTTGCAAGTTCCGACTGTTTCGACAAAAAAAAACACGTTGGGTGTAAGGAAGATGACTTAGGGTCGCGAAGGGGAAAAACAGTGGGGAGGGAATGAACTTCTGGCGTGCGGCGGGTCCGCCCCCCGTTCCTGCGGGGGGGGTGGCCCGCGCCCCCACACCCCGGGGGCACCACCACATGGGCC
>WRML01000021.1 GCA_009777165.1 Kiritimatiellota bacterium | reverse complement strand
CCCGGGGGGGGGCCCGTGTGGGTGTCGGAGGCGATGGGGGGGAGGCCCGCGCTACGCTTCACCAACGACACGGCAAGGGGCATGGTGATGGCGTCGGGCTACGTCAACACCACGAATTGCGCGACGGCGTTCGTCGTGGCGCAGCGGCGTTTGTCGCAGACGGGATTTACGGGGCTCCTCTCCATTTACAAGGACGGCGAGGAGGATTACAACACCCCCCATGCGACGGTCTTCTTCCAGTTCGAAGGGGGCCCCCCCTATCACCGACTGAAGGGGTACCGAGATGATGAGGACGGGGGGGCCCTGTTCATCCCGGCCGAAGTGCCGGTCTGCCTGATGTCGCGGTACGACGGCACGTCGCACTGCCTCGCGCGGGATGACCCCGGCCAGAAGGGGAACACCAGCTGGAACGCGAGCGTGGGGTTCCCCTTCGACGCGGACCGCGTGGTGATCGCGAACCGTGCCGCGCCTGCCAACGGCTTCAATTACCCGCTCAACGGGGACATCGCGGAGGTGCTGCTGTACAACCGCGTGCTGACCGATGCGGAGGAGCGGTTCGTGTTCGCGTACCTGAACGCGAAATGGGGTATTGGATCCATGGCGGGTGGGGACATCCGCCCTCCCGTGGAGGCGACGCTGAGCAGGGCGGCGGTACGGTTCGACGCCTCGCGCGTGGAGACGATTTCGACGAACGCGCTGGGGGAGGTGCTGGCGTGGACGAACCTGTATTCGGAGGCGGCGCTCGTGCCGGCGATCACGGGGCAGAACCCGTTGTACCTGACAGGCGAGGGGGGGGGTCTGCCAGCGGTGCGCTTCGACTCTTCCCTGGCGAACGCGCTGCAGATCCAGCAAGGACAGGGCTACATGAACGGCTCGCGGTCGGCGACGCTGTTCGCGGTGGTGACGCCGCGCGAGGAGCAGTTCCCGTACGCGGGGATCGCCTCCATCTCGCGGTCGGGCACGGCGGACTTCAACGGGGTGGGGTGCGCGGTCTTCCTCGCGTACAACGGCGCCTGGCAGGCCTATCAGGGCGACAAGAGCCTAGGCAGCGGATGCGCGCAACCCGAGAAGGTGTCGGTCCTGATGTCCAGCTACAATAAGGGGCAGCACACGATGCGGGTGAACGGCGCGTTCGGGGACCCCCCGATCATGTGGGATGTGGCGTTCGAGGCGACGTGCCTGCGGGTCGGGAACCGCATCGAGGAGCTGCGCACGTTCAGCGGCGACGTGCATGAGATCATGGTCTTCAACTGCCCGCTGGCGCAGGAGGAAATCGAGGCTGTCACGGAATACCTGGACACGAAGTGGCGCAGGACAGGGGACATCGGGGACCTGCTCGCGGAGGCGGACGTGCGGTTCGACGCGTCGGACGAGACGTCGGTGACGACGAACGCGCTCGGGGCCGTGACCGCGCTCAAGAACCTGAACGCGCACACCGTGGCGGAGATTCCCGCACAGGCCGGGTGCGAGGGGCCTCTGTATGTGGAGGACGCCATGAACGGGCTGCCCGTGTTGCGCTTCGACCGCGCGAAGAGCAACGCGCTGATGATGGTCTCCGGCTACACGAACACGGGCGCGTTCCTGACCGCGTTCGCGGTCGTGCGCGTCGACAGGGACAACTGGGAGAACGCGGGACTGCTCTCGGTCATGCAGCACGACCGGGTGGATTACAACGGTACCGAGAACGCGGTGGTCATGATCGCCCGCTCCGGCGGGCCTGACAGGTGGGGGGCGTTCCGCGCGGGCGGGGAAAAGGGTGTCGTGAATGACGTGCCGTTCCGCACGCCGTTCACGCTGATGTCCCGTTTCGACGGCCTTTTCCATACGGCTGAGCTGGATGGGAACATCTGTAGCGCGCCCATGCCGTCCACTGAGACGTTCGGCGCGGACCGCCTCCTGATCGGCGCGCGGCAGGAGGACTACCCGGACCCGGATGACCCGAGCGAGCCACCCGCGAGACTGATCTTCGCGACACGCTTCCTGTCGGGCGACGTGGCGGAGGTGCTGGTCTATAACCGCGCCGTCACCCCGGCCGAGGCCGCGACCCTCCGCGACTACCTGCGCGAGAAGTGGTACCCCGACGCGCACGCGACCACGGTGCAGGATTTGCAGGACAGTGCGCTTGTCTGGCTCGACGCGTCGGCAACGGACACGCTGGCGGTCGCGCCCGACGGGCTCGTCATGGCGTGGACGAACCGCAACAACCACGCGGCCGTGTTCACGCCGCCGCCGGGATGCGACGGCCCCGTGTGGATCGCCGACGGCATGAACGGCCTGCCCGTCCTGCGCTTCGACAAGGATGCCCTGCCGAACCAGATGCTGATGTGCGACTCCGGCTATGCGCTCACCACCACCGCCGTCACCGCCGTCGCCATGATGAGGCCGCGCACGGATCAGGTCGAGAACGGCCGTCTGCTCGCGACATGGAAGGACCAGGACGCCGACCATAGCAACACGGACGGCGCGACGCTCATCTATGCGGCCAGCAACGGGGAACGGTGGCAGACCCACCGCTCTGGCAGGGCGTGGTCCGTCTGCACCAACATCGTCCCGGAAACGCCGACGTGCCTCATCTCGCGGTTCGACGGCTTCTCGCACCGCATGATCCAGGACGGGACGAACCTGTGCACGGCGGCGTGGGAGAGCAGCGGCGCGTTCAACGCGAACCGCCTCGCCATCGGCAGCCGCACCGAAGGCAGCAACCCGCTCAACGAATGGTACAACGGCGACGTGGCGGAAGTGCTGCTGTTCGACTACGCGCTCTCGCCTGACCAGTACCAGGTGCTGGTGGATCATCTGACCGCGAAATGGATCACCCCCCGTCCGCCTGAACCCGACGGTACGGAACATGTCGAGGTCTGTGCCGGAGCCGTGCTCGACGTGCGCAACGCGACCCCCCTCCTCATGCCGGGTGCCCTGTTCGGTGCCGGCACGGTCTGGGGCGATGTGGTCATGGGCGGCCGGCTCTGGGCGACGGATCACCAGCTGACCATTGACGGCGACCTGACCATGCGGCAAGGCGCAAGCCTGGAGGTTGACTATAGCGGCGGCTTTCGCCCGCTCGTCGCCGCGACCGGACAGCTTGTGCTGGAGGATCTGAACGTCACCGCGTATGGAATGAGGGAGGTCAAGGGCAGCGCGATGCTCGCGATCCTGCAGGGCGGGACCGGCTGGCACGATGGTGACGGCAACGCGCCCGACCCCACCGGCTGGACACTGACCGGGGGTGTCAACGGTGCCGCCTTCCTCCTCGACCCGTCCGCCTACCGCGTGAATATTAAACTCGCGCGAGGCACACGCTTGATGCTTAAGTAAAGGAGCACGCTGTTTGCGTTTCGGGTGGCGATCGCGCTGCTGAGCCTGTCGTTGACCCGGGCAAAGGCGGCGATTCAAATCCCGGGTTCGGGGGGGGGTACAGACGCGGGTAACAGCACGTTCAGCCGGACACCCGGGCGGATGCCGTAGCCGTAGTCGGTCACCTGCTTCCCCTTGCCGAACCGGTCGTAGGCGAAATCCCGTTGGCTGGATTCGACAATCAGGATCGCTGGGTCAAACGCCGCGATCGCCTCGACGCTCTCCGTGATGGTTGTCCAATACCCCACCTGCGTGTAGGCGCGGAGATACCACGGCAAGGGCCAGATGTCCGTCGAGGGGGCCGCCACGGCGATTGGCGTGTCAAGCCCTTGGGCCTCCTCTGCGGCACCGACGATGACCGCCACGAAATCCATGAAGTCCGTCCTCGTGTGCGCATAGACGAAGGGGTTGCGGATGTCAGCGGCGAGGCTGAAACAGGCACGCTCGGATTGCGCTTTCTGATACCACCCCCCACATACCAGAAGCAGGACAATCCCGGCGATTGTCCCCCCCCTCCAAACCCACGGGAGACGCCCCTGCCACTCCCACACCAGGCCGACCCCCACCCCCGCCAACACAATGTACCCGTGCAGGAAGGAGAGCACACACCACGGCGTCTTGTATGGGATCGCGCTGTAGAGGACGGTCAGCGCAATCGTGTACATGGCGATAAACCGGACCCAGCGCAAGGCGAAAGGAGAACGGTTCAGTGTCCTCTCGCCCCGCTCTCCTCTCCTGACAAACGCCATGACGACCGCAAGCAGCGCGGGCAGTACCAGCACCCCCGCCTCGCTCCAGACACGCCCGGTCTCGTGCCACCTGCGGATGGCGCCGAGTATCCCCACATCCTTGGGCCAGGCGAGGGGGGGGCCGTACCGGTGCCAGAACAGCAGTTTCAGGTAGAAGTCCCACGGGTTACGGTGGTCGTCCACGCCCGCCCGGTGAACGTAGGACCCGACCGTCCCAAACACCGCGTCGTAGAGGCCCTTCGGGTGGGTGAAGAACGACGTGAAGAAAAGGACCATCACCAGGACCGTCACGCCCAGCATGATCAGGAAGTCGCGGGTGTTCCATGCGTTCAGCAGGCGGCGGTACCCGCACACGCAGAGCGCCGCGACCCCTGCCGCCGTCACGGACAGCACAACCGTCTCCTTCGTGGCGATTGCCAGCCCGAGGAACATCCCGAACCCGCCCGCCATCCACGCCCCCCTGCACGTGCCGCCCCCCCCCCGGACATACTGCACGGCGCACACCAGCATCCCCGTCAGGAACGTGACGAACATGGATTCCTGAATAAAAAAGCGACTGTAATAATTCATCGCGGGCGAGAGCGCGGTCAAGGCAATCGCGGTCAACACGCCCATCGGATGCGTGAACACGTTTCTGCGGTCAGACGAATACAGCCCCATCATCAGCACGAGCGTCATCAGGCTGAACACCACCGGCACCATACGGTAATTCCACTCCGTCGTCTCCGCGAACGTCTTTGCCGTGGCCCTGCAGAACGGGATTGCGGCGTAATACATCACAGGCCCGTGGTGGTCGCTCGGGTCATAGTGATAGACCCCCTCCTCCAGTAGGATCCCTGCGCGTACCGCTTGGTTCGCCTCATCGTTGTGCATCACGCGCGCCTCTAGCCTCGCGGCGCGGAAGCAGAACGCAAACACGCAAACCGCCGCGACGCAACCCCACATCATGCCAAGCCTTAACACGGTCTTTCGCTTCATCCTTTCGTTCCTTTCCATCACAAGACACCCGAGAACGTGATACGGTCTTGTTCCGCGTGTTCAAACTTCGAGGGGTCAATGAGGCGTTGCCGGTTCTGGCGCTCCGCCAACACACGCATGGGGTCGTCGCCGAGCGCGGCGAATGCGTCTTCGGTGCTGCGCGGCTGGGGGTCGGGAATTTCGCCGTTCAGCGCAGGCTCGTGGCAGAAAGGGAAAATGAGCGCGCCCGTCGGGCACAGCCGCGCACAGGCGGGGCACCCGACCTTGCAATACTGCGGCTTCACCACGCGGATTTTTTGGCCCGGCGGTAACGCCCGCTCCACCGCATACACCGCGAACAGGCAGTAGTCCGCGCATACCCCGCACCCCGAGCACCGTGCGCGGTCAATCACCGGGAACCACGGCATACCGTATCCCCCTTGCAAAGCCTCGCGGTCGAACGGCAGCGGGAGCCAGATGATGCGGAGCGCACGCACGTCAACACCCGCGTAGTCGAGCAGTGCTTGCGCGGCGCGGGGACGGGAGCAGCCGATGACATATTCGCGGTCGCGTGCGAACATCTCCGCGAGCGCACGGGTGTCTTTCTCAAAGGCGCGTTTGGCGAGGTCACCGATTTCGATGACGCTGTCGGGCGCGATGCGGGCGTGTGCCGCGACCTGCTCGCGGCTGTCGGGCGCGAGTACGTCGCGGGAGCCTAGCCTGAGTAAAATACCTGTCATAACAACCTCTGTTTTTGTTTCACAGAGGTGTTTTTTGTATTCTCTGTGTTCCTCTGTGCATTCTCTGTGAAACGCTGTGTCATAAGTGAAACCTAACGAATCTTAATGAGGATGACGAATAGTATCGGCGTGAGGAACGCTTGCATGAGCGTGAAGCGCATCAGCACCTGCGCGTTGCTCCATTCGAGATTCTTGCGGCAGTGGTCGTGGAGCGGGAAGCGGATGCTGTGGAGTGCGCGGATGATGACGTGCTGCCCGGTGGCCTCCTCCTCTTTGAGCGTGTGCGTAGGGCGTACGTCAAACCCGATGCGGCGCAGCATCCGCAGAAGGCTCAGTTTGAACAGCCCAGTGCCGCCGTTGACGAGGACGACGGGCGAGACGACGATGATCAGGAACGGGTTCCCGGCGACCAGCACGGCCACGCCGACCAGCATCCCGAACAGGCGCGAGCCCGCGTCGCCCATCAGCACGCGGCTTGGCTCGGCGTTGTGCCAGAGGTAACCCGCCAGCGCGCCCGCATAAATCGCGACCAGAATCGCCCAGCGCGCCCCCGCCGCATTGTGCGGGATTAGCAGGTAGTCCGCAATGGGGAAATAGCCGACCACCCCGTAGAGCAGCGCGACCAGCGCAAACAGCGAGAAGAGCGTCAGCGTCCCGGCGAGCCCGTCAACGCCGTCCGAACAGTTGGTCGCGTTGATCGTGACCCAGAGCAGGACGGCCGCCCCGGGGATGTACAGCCACGGCGACAGGACAATCTCATCCTTGACAAACGGCAGCCACAGCCCCCCCCCCTGCATCCAGTAGATGAACGAAGCCGTGGCAAGCGCCACCGCCAAATCGAGCAGGCCTTTTTTGACCTCGCCCCACGGAAGGATGCTCTTGTCGTCCAGGAACCCACATGTCATGCAGAGGTAGAGGCACACGAGGATGCCGTATTCCGGCAACCACAGCGGCACGCACAGCAGGGTGATGGGCAGGACGAGCAGGGACAGCAACATCCCCGCGCCCGTGGGCTTCCCGATGGACTTCATGCCGCCGTCCGGCGCGAGCATCTTACCCTTGTCGGTCGGCAAGCGGTGGCGATATCTCGGCAGGAGCCACCAGATGACAAACCCCGCCGCCAGCGTGCCGGCCGCAAGAAGAATCATGTGCGAGCCCAGCAAACGGAACGGCCCCCACAACACCCTTAATCCATAAAACCATTCAAGCCAGTACAACATCCGACTTCTTTCCTCACTCCCCTGGGTCGGGCGGTCTCGGAGGAACCACCCGACTGTGCCACAAGAAAGAATTAGCGTACCATACCCATCCGTGCAAAGCAAGGGAGAAATGGCGACAGGGGGCAATGCGGGTACAGAGGAAAGGAGTGTGTGACCTCTGGAGTGCGGCGGCTCGCCGCCGCTTTCACGCGTGGCGCTTGCTCCACGCACCGACACCCGGGCGGACACACGGGTTCACCCCCACAATCATCCCTGCGCGGGGGCGAGCCCTCGCGACAGAAAGCGGCAGCTGTATGCCCCCCCGCAGGGGGAAACCCACCGCACTCCATAATTTCCGACCGTCCCGTGCAAGGGGGGAAACAAACGTAAAGATTTTGAAGAAGGATTCTGTTACAAACTGAACTGGTTGGATGGCGCGACGCTAACGGCGTGGATATCAGGGGCGGCCGCAACGAAGCGAACGCAGCCATAGAATCAGCCGGAGGATACACCTTTCGGTCAGGAACAGGAGCGCCAGGGCGATGAAGAAAAACACTTGCCCCGCACAGTCGTGGAACCACCCCATCGCGGCGGCCTTGCCGAAGATTATGCCGACGACGCAGATCGAGAGGATGCGGAGGATGTTGCCGAGAATCGCGACCGGGAAGGAACAGACGAGCAGCATCCATCTCCGGCGGCGTGTTTCCCGGCAGAAGTGCGCGTATGCCGCCGCCCCCGAGGTCAGCGAGAAAAGCGAGCGGATGCCGCTGCACGGGTCGGCGACATCCACGCCGAACATGGTGTCCGGCGAGCCCCCGTAGAAGATGCGCGTCCCGCCGCACAGCAGATCAATGCCGGCCCAGTTGAGGAGACCAGCCACCGTCCCTGCGGCAAGCGTCCGCAGATGGGGGGTGAGCGTTTCGAGATAGCGCGAGACGGGGAGGGAAAACACGAGGTACCACGCCGGGAACAACATCAGCCGGCCCACGCCCCTACCCCACAGCGCGTAGGGGACAGACCAGATGAGGCCGATCAGCGAGACCTGCTCAAAGAGGATCAGGCCGTACCGCGCGCCAGACCACGCCAGCGCGATGAACGCGGCGACCCACGCAAAGCCCTGCGGCGACGGCACGCCTGCGGCCTTGCGGAACGCCCCACGATTCAGCCAGATATCGAACAGACTGACAAGCGGGAAAACCCATGCGATCGACGGATCCTCAAAAGGGTCACGGATGGCGGCGACCGTCCAAGCGAGCATCACCCGATAATGAAGCCATCCCGCGAGAAGCAGCAGAAGGACAACGCACCACCGCAACCAATTCAATATTTTAACTCTGTGACTGGCTTTCAAGATTTCCTCCATACTACTGTTGGCTGAAGCGTCAACACCATTTTCCAATTGTCTCCGGTGTAACACCAACACGACCCGAATACCATTCGCGTTTATAAACCTGCAGCTCGTCATTCTGCACCATGATGCCATTACTAACTATAGCAAGGTTACTGACTGAGACAACATACGGAGGTTCGATGTATTCTCCGTTAATAGACAGAAAACTGTTTGTAATGGGTTCAGATACTGTGAACGTGGGCATATCCGTCACAACCAAAGTTTCTTCTCCAGGTTGGATAACGTACGCTGTCCTTGCTTCGTCCGCCGTCAGGCTCAAACAGGTGAGCCCACATACGATGAACATTGTTGCCAATAGCATTCTTTTCATAATCACTTTTCCTCATCTGTTCGAATGACCATTGCTTATCGTCCGTATTTGGCTGAACACGATTTCTATCCATCATTCGACCTTCCGTTCCTTGATTTCTAATTTTATCAGAAACCGCCTTCATTGTGGTAGTGGAATTATCGGATGTTTTGATGTTTTGATGTTCTGATGTTTTGATTCACGCAAAAAACAGTTTTTAGTTTCCAGTTTTTAGTTATTAGAGCATTTAAAGTAAATGTGTAGCCGAAATAGGGCGAAGCTCTCGAACGTTCCAATGGCAAGGATTTTTTTGTGTCCCTATGCGGTCCTCTGGCGTGCGGCGGCAAGCCGCCGTACTCCATAACACATCTGCCTACCGTGCGCAAGGGGGGGGACCGCGTGACCTCTGGAGTGCGGCGGCTTGCCGCCGCTTTCACGCGCGGGGCTCACCCCGTGCGCCGACGCCCGGGACGACACCACCTTTTTCATGGCTTGACCTCATTTCAGTTTGTTGCGCCGCGCAGAGAGGACGCCGATGAGGAGGGTGAGGGCTGCGAGGGCGGCAGGGAGCCAAAGGCGGCTTCCCGGCTCGCGGGGAGGCACGGAGTGCCGAAGCCCGTCCTCCGGTGTCCCGCCTTCTGCTTGGGGTTTGACGGGCACGTCGAGCACGGGCATGGTGAGCCCGTACTTCGCCAGGTCCACGTTGCATACGGGGTTGCCGCCCGCGTCGAACGACACCACCATCGTCAGCAGCTCGGCAGGGATTTTCGACGCGTCCCTGAATGGGCGGTTCCTGTCTCCCTCACGGTATTCTATTTCTAGAGCCTTCAAATATTGGGATAAAACTTCGAAGACATAACGCCCTTGGGGCCCATTGTTCGTGACCGACGGCACGATACGGAACCCGGCAGGTCTTTGTGGCGCAGCCTCATAATAATCGACAAGATTGGTTCCCGCCACTCGCATTGCCAACGGCTCCCTTAACGATGGGCTTACTCTGTCAAGATCGCTCGCGTCACCTTTCATCGCCAAATACCATTCTGCTACCGATGACACACCGTATTGTGTTATTAGGTTTTGTTCTCCCAGGTTACTCCGCGCCCAATCAAGGTTTTCTTGGTCTCCGCGTGACGTGTCAAGGAAGGCAAGGGCAAACACACCTCGAATGTGAGTATCCACATGATGTATGACGAAGGGCACATCCTCTTGTATCTTACCGTCAGATTCTGCCATCTCGCGGGCAGTTGTTCCCGCCCCTTCCTGCGCGGTACTGTAAAAACAAAAAGCCATCATACCTGTCACTGACAACAACACTATTCTTTTCATGGTTTCACCTCATTTCAATAGCCCCATCGGAAATGATGCTTGTCGAATCCCGATATGGAGTGCGGCGGCTTGCCGCCGCTTTCCGTCGCGGGGGCTCGTCACCGCGCGGGGACGGATGTATCCCCCCAACGGACGGTTGTGGGGGCGGGCCCGTGTGTGTGCCCGGTCGCCGGCGCGCGGGGCAAGCCCCACGCGTGAAAGCGGCGGCAAGCCGCCGCACTCCATAGGACAGGCGATCCAGGGGACGACACCACCTTTTTCATGGCTTGACCTCATTTCAGTTTGTTGCGCCGCGCATAGAGGACGCCAATGAGGAGGGTGAGGGCTGCGAGGGCGGCAGGGATCCAAAGGCGGCTTCCCGGATCGCGGGGAGGCACGGAGTGCTGAAGCCCGCCCTCCGGTGTCCCGCCTTCTGCTTGGGGTTTGACGGGCACGTCGAGCGCGGGCATCGTCAGCCCGTACTTCGCCAGGTCCACGTTGCACACGGGGTTGCCGCCCGCGTCGAACGACACCACCATCGTCAGCAGCTCGGCAGGGATTTTAGACCTGTCCTGAAAAGGACGCGGATACCCGTTGATCATACGAGTCTCTACTTCCAGGTTATCCCAACACTGGCGCAGTATTTTATAGACGTAGAGGCCCTGGGGCCCCGTGTTGGTGACGGACGGGACAGGATCAAACCAGCCCGATTCCTCATTTACTTCAAATGGGTCTGGATAATAGTCAATGACATTTGTGCCTGCCACCCGTTTTGCCAAATGGTCTCTAAGATCAGGACTGATGATGGCAAGATCTCTCGCATCGCCCTTCAGCAGCAGATACGCGTTTGCGACTTCCAGAGTAAATCGCTGTTCGCCGCTTCTCACCATCTTCCGCGCCCAGTCAAGGGCGTCCTGATTCCCGTACGAGGCAGCATCCAATCCATCAAGCCCGCGGAATCTCCCCATGACCCGATTCACAGTGTCAGTATCCGGACCACCGAATTTCTCTTTCATTATCTCTAAGTAAACGGACATCTTGACATCCTGGTCCAGCGAGTCCAAATCTTTTTTCATCTTCGCCCATCGTTCATAACTGATAACCGAATGATATTCGCCAAGCCCCTCGAGAGAGTCCCGGACCTTCCGCCTTGCCTCTTCCAGCGTCGCACTATGGGCACACAGCGCCGTCATCACTACCATCGGTAACACTACCTTTTTCATCATCCCACCTCATTTCAGTTTGTTGCGTTTGTCCACGCGTATCCTGTCAACCTGTTCCTGTTTCAGACGTTTCGCGCCACGGAGGTCATCCCAAGGGATCATCTCGGGGTACATAATATTCCACAGATCCTCGTCATGTTCTTCCCCCAAAAGGTGGACGACCTCATGGGTCGGAGTTCCGCGCGACACATCAGACCGGGCGGACACAAAACAGGTGTCGAGGTAAGCCCTATCGGCAGCGTTCGAGAAAACATCAGCGGTGAACGCATAGCCCGCAACGAAATGTGTTTCATCAAACATAAAATCTCGAACCTTTATCTTCCCCGGCACGTAGATGACGCGCACATTGTTCGTGCCGAGGCCGGAGGCGTCTATCACAAACCGGGCAGGTGTCGTCAGTCCAAATTTCCCGTTGCGGTAGCGAATACATGCGCTCCAGTTCGTCGGGTCCACCGTGACGTAGATCGGCGCGTCGAAGGGGGCGTCGGGGATATTGGGGACGACCTTGATGTCCGCCTGGGCGAGACGCTCCTGCATCGCCTTCATGTCGTCGCTTATGCGATGGTAGCCGGCGGTCGGCTTGCTTGGGATCTCCATGTCGGCGACGTCCACGGTGAGGGTCTTGACGTTTTCGCCGACGGTGGCGGTTTCCGTGAGCGAGACGCCGCCGTGGGAATAGGTCACGGGCAGGGGGTCGCCGAGGGCGCGGTGCGTCATGCGGGTCACGGCGTCCCCCGACGCGCCGGCGAGTATGAGGTCGTAAGGGTCCATGTCCTTGGCGTCGGCGACGATGATGCGGTTGGTGGAGAGGTAGGTGCCGTCGGGCTGGCGGAACAGCATCAGGATGTGCTTGTTGCCGGAGGCGGCGTCGGGGTGGAAGTACTCGCACAGGGCGTAGGGGTCCGTCCTGCGCCGGTCCTTGACGTAGACCTGGAAGCGGTCGGGGTCGGCGTCGATGAAGTCCGGGCCGGTGAGCTCGGCGTCGCCGCCGTCGAGGCGGAAGGAGCCCGCCCACTTGCTCACGGGAAGCGTGCCGGTGAGCGTGCCGTCCGCCCGCCGGAACCCCAGCGCGACGGGCTCCTCGCCGTCCTCCAGCACGTAGAGCATGGCGGTGAGGCCGCCGGCGACGTTGCCGCCGTAGGTGTCGTTCATGTGGGTGTGGGCGGTGAGGAGCCCCCCCGCGTTGTCGACGACGTAGCCGTCGCCGGAGAGGGCCTCGGCGACCCCGGGGCGGCGGGCGGGGCTGTAGTCGGTGAACGTCTTTTCGCCGGGCTTGCCGTCGACCCTGGCCTCCCAGCAGTACCAGCGCTGCCCGGTGTCGGTGGAGTCCACCCAGCGCAGGGAGATCCGGTACGCGTTGCCCCGGTGGAGCGTCAGCGTGCGGGAGGCGCCGTAGCCGGGGGCGGTGGTGGCGACGCGGTAGGTGTTCCAGTCCAGGGGCCCGATCCCCGTGACCGTCATCTCCCAGGAGGCGTAGTCGCCGTAGACGTAGAACGGCAGCGCGAGCGTGCCGCCGGCGGGGGGGGGCAGCGGGTCGAACGGGTTGCGCCCGCTGAGGTACATGTCGAGGTAGGTCATGCCCATGCCCGGCAGGCCGCCGGGGGCGGCGCTCCAGACGTCCGCGGGGCTGACGCCGTGCAGGTTGAGCCACCAGTCCGCCACGCCGCACCCCGAAGAGTCCACGTCCGAGACCACGGTGAAGAAGCCGCGCGCCCCCGCCCCCCGCCCCGCCCCGCAGGAGCAGGACTCGCGGGTGTAGACGGGGGGGGGGAAGGGGCCCCAGAAGCCCGGGCCGAAAGTGGGCGACGCCGCCGTGCTCACCGTCCGCACGCACCCCGGCGCGTGCTGGACGGCCGGCGCGAAGGGGGACCCCCCCCACCCGGCGACCCCGCCGCCAGGCAGCGCCAGGAACGCGGCGCCCCCCCCCCCGCGGGGGGGCGGCGGC
>WRML01000020.1 GCA_009777165.1 Kiritimatiellota bacterium | reverse complement strand
TTTAAAAAAAAACCAACCCCCCCCCCCCCCCCCCGACAAATTTCCTCAACTCCTGCAGCTGCTGTGTTGTTGGTGTCGCCAGATACACGAGCAGTGCGATCTGTTTGTTCACCAGTGCGGTCTTCAACGTTGTGTCATCCGTCAGCACACACGTTATACCCCCCGCCTCTTGATACCAGCGCACCACATGGTGCGCTAGCGACTCCGCGAAACGCCGTTCCCCAACCGGCACCGACTCATTCCCATAAATCGCCACCAGCGACCCATCAGGCTCGCTCGCTACCGCCTCCTTCGCAAACGCAAACACGCTCCACGCCGCCATCAGTAAAATCATTCTCCGCATACTGCTCCCATACTCCAAAAATTCCATGAATTATACACGATTCCATTATCATAACGCAACCGTTTTACCTGTGTAGGCAATACCAAACTTCTACTAGAAACTAAAACTAGAAACCCGAAATGGAAATATGATATATTAATTATCTTCATGGACAGAAAAAAGAGACAATTTGATTTTTGGTACGCGGTGAACAACACGGAGATTGTTGTCCCGTCGAAGCGGCACCTGGAGACGTTCGGGAACACGATCATCAATTATTTCCTGGTGAGCGAGCTGATGGATGACACGCAGAAGGTACGCGTGAGGGAGGGACGGATGCAGGCGTTCCGTCCGCAGATCATCATGCCGTCGGCGTACTCACCCGTGGAGCTGGAGGGCTTCGGCGAGGAGGCGAGGCGTTATCTCGAATGGCTGCGCGAGAACGAGGACTCTGTGCGTGTCCTGCGCTACGGCTACACGCTGAAGCAGGAGTCGTTCAGCGAGCAGGTGCTCTCGGATAACCTGATGGCGGTGCTGGAGCGGGTCAGGGCAAGCGCGGCGGAGAAGGATGACCCGTTCGCGGCGGTGGTCAAGGGCGTGGATGACCCGTGGGACGTCTGCCTCGTGCGGCTGTTCTGGCAGACCATCCAGCGCTCGGCGCCGTTCAACATCCGCGAGCTGCAGGAGCGGCACATGTTCGAGATGCAGGATGGCATCCCCGTCGGTGTGCGGGAGGAGGTCGAAAAGGGTTTTGCGGCGGCGGCGCGTGACTCGCGCCTGATCCATCCGCTGGGACGCCTGTTGCAGGAGCATGGGGTCTTCGGGCAGTATCAGGATCGGTTTTTCAGTTTAGTGAAAGGCAAAGGACATTAATGGTCATCGAATGACGCGAATTAACGCAAAAAAATCATTCGCGAACATTTGTGTCATTTGATGAGAAAAAGAGGGCAAAGGGTATGACCATCACGGAAAAAATATTGGCGCGCGAGTCGGGCGCATCACGGGTCTCGCCAGGGGACAACATCTGGGTCAACGCGGGTATCCTGCTCACGCATGACGTGTGTGGGCCGGGGACCATCGGTATCTTCAAACAGGAGTTCGGCGACGGCGCAAAGGTGTTCGACCCAGAGAAGATCGTCATCCTGCCGGACCATTACATCTTCACGGCGGACGAGAAGGCGCGGCGTAACGTGGACATCCTCCGTGCGTTCGCGAAGGAGCAGGACTTGCCGTATTTCTACGATATCGGCACGTCGCGCTACTGCGGCGTGTGCCATGTGGCGTTGCCGGAGCTTGGGCATGTGCGCCCGGGCGAGGTCATCTTCGGGACGGACTCGCACACCTGCACGCACGGTGCGCTGGGCGCGTTCTCGACGGGCATCGGCAACACGGACGCGGGGTTCATCATGGGCACGGGCAAGCTGCTCGTGAAGGTGCCGCCGACCCTCCGCTTCGTGCTGGACGGCGAAATGCCGCCGTACCTCTCCGCCAAGGATTTGATTCTCCACATCATCGGCGACATCACCGTGGACGGCGCGACGTACTGCGCGATGGAGTTCACGGGGAGCGCGATTGCGTCGCTGAGCATCGAGGAGCGTTGCACCATCTGCAACATGGCGGTGGAGGCCGGCGCGAAGAACGGCATCATCGCGCCTGACCAGAAGACACTCGATTACGTCAATGCCCGAACGAAGAAATCTTACGACCCCCTCCACAGCGATCCCAGCGCGGACGTGCAGGCGGAGTACCGCTACGACGTGTCGAAGCTGGAGCCTGTCGTCGCCAAGCCGCACCTGCCCGACAACAAGGCGTTGGCGCGTGACTGCCGCGACGTGAAGCTCACGCAGGTCTATATCGGTTCCTGCACGGGCGGCAAGCTGGAGGACTTCATCATGGCGGCAAAAGTCATGAAAGGGCGCAAGGTCGCGGTGCGCACGTTGCTCGTGCCAGCCACGCGCCAGGTCGAGCAGGGGCTTCTGGACACGACGATTGACGGGCAGAGCCTCCGTGCGATTTTCGAGGCGGCCGGTGTCGAGCCGATCGCGCCGCCGTCCTGCGCGGCGTGTCTCGGCGGTCCCTCCGACACCTTCGGGCGCACGCACGCCGACGAGGTTGTCGTCAGCACCACCAACCGCAACTTCATCGGACGCATGGGGTCGAAAGAATCCCAGATTTATCTGGCGTCGCCGTTCACAGCGGCGGCAAGCGCGGTGAAGGGGTCTATCGTGGATCCGAGGGATTTGTAAAGGAAGGAGAACCTTATGGACGAGAAAACGGTTTGTTCCGAACTTACCGAAGAAAGAAAGCAAGAAATACTTGTTCGTTTGCAAGAGCGTGGTGTTCCCCAAGCCTGTCCAATGTGCAAGGGTAAAAACTGGACGTTGATGGAGGGATATTTCAACCATCCATTGCAAACGCAGCTTGGCAAACTCGTATTGGGAAAATCTGTGCCGTCAGTGGTCATCATTTGCCTCCATTGTGGATACATTAGCCAGCACGCACTTGGAACATTGAAGTTATTGCCGCCTCCAAAAACCGTTGCTGGCGCACAAGGGGAACGGACATGAAAATCGAAAGGCAAGGAGTATTTGGCACTGGCGGCATTGCGCTCTCACTCGGTGATGCAAATGCAGTAATATCCCGCAATGTCGAAATGCGCCCCCTCAAGTGCGAAGCAATCCGTATCCGCAACCTGGGTCCAATAAAAGATGTTGCGATTGACGATATCAAACCGTTCACAGTCTTCATCGGTGAATCCGCAGGGGGTAAAAGCGCAATCATGAAAGTTGTCGTCCTGTTTCGTTGGCTGTTCAAACGGTACAACTTGCACGCCAATCTTGAAACGGCTGGCATCTTATTATCACCGCTTCATTTTGATACAGACAAACAGTTTAAATATGTGGGGTTAAGCGGCTTAATTTCCGAAACTACCGAAATTCAATATTCGGTCACGTTTGAGGGTGATCCGCAACCGTTCCACATTAAGTACCTGCAGAAGCGATTCGAAAAAGAGGGCTCCATCCCTGCGGGCGGATTGTCCTACAGTAAACTGGCATATATCACAGAGACGCGTAGTTTTTTAGCGTTTTTATTGGGGACGAATCGTTACCGCCCTGACGACGATTCCCTCTTTGACGATATGCTCGATAATTTTCATCGAGCAGTTACTGTACGAAATGGACTGGACATTGATTTTCTGAATATCCAGTTTGTATCCCAATCAACCTCGTTCGGAAAAAAATACGAGATAGCCAGTTTGGATAAAGACACTTACCAGATTGGGTTCAACGACAGCTCTTCTGGCATTCAGAACGCCGTTCCTATTCTATTGCTTGCCTCGTATTTCGCCAAGGACTTTGATTTGACGGAAAGGCTCACGCAATCGTTGTTTACAATGGTAAAAGATTCAGGGAAATTGACTGATTTCAGACCCATCTCCGAGACAGACACATTACCCAAGCGTGTTTTTCTGCATATCGAAGAGCCTGAGCTTGGTCTCTTCCCAGACGTTCAGTACAACCTGTTAAATCGTCTGATTACGCTCGGTTCTTCTGAGACGTATAACCCTATTCATTTCATGTTGACGACCCACAGCCCCTATATCCTCAACCACCTGAACCTGCTCATCAAGGCGTACGATGCGCGGAGCACTCAATTCACCGAAGGCGCAAGCCTTAATTTTGATGACATCGCCGCATACCATGTGACGGATGGCGGTATCGAAGACTTAAAGCGGATTGTCGGCAAACGCCTGATCGATACCGACATCCTTTCAGACCCCATCAATGACACGTATGACCGCTTTGAGGAACTGGAGTCATGAGCGTCTTGCAGAGCAGACTTTCAACCATTAGCCCATGGTGCTATGCGACTCCCACGCCGGCATCCGTTTGCCATGCGACATGCGCCCCATACATCGGCTTGAATGACCCCATCAATCCCGTTACCGCATCCTTGCACCCGATCACTATACAAGACACGCCAACGCAATCAACCGCAAACATTACCAATCTGGCGTGCGCATCCATCTCCATATTTGAATATGGTCGCTATGTTGAATCCATTGCGACAACAACGGAAAATCAACTTGAACGACCGTCTCAATGTGATTTCGTGTTGCACACTTCTGAGGCTGCCGTTTCCGCATCTTTTCTGCGTGTGCTTCTGGCAGAGGTAAAAGTTTGCGACGGAGACAATTATAAACGTAAACGAAAAGCCCAGAATCAACTACAGCATTCCCTTCAGGATTTTTTTGCACATGTGCCAGAAATGCAAAACGCGGCAATAAGGTGTTCCTTTTTTCATTGCCCGCCATGCTTCTTTCGCAACGGGAACACAGACACACCGCCGCATGCAAGGAAGGCGGCACAAGGCGTCAACCGCGTTGCCGCACAAACGAACAGGGGTATCCAGAAAAAACGCCCAGGAATTGATGGATATGCGGAATACTGGGAATACCCTTACGGGCATATTTGTGATTTTTTTGATGGCTCGCCCCAAACCGGGATTTCGAATAATCGGGAAAGCGACGATGCGTGAGAAAAAAAAGGAAGCCGTTCGTACAGACGATATACGGATTGACGAGGGTTCGTTGTTCGCGCAGATTGCGGCAATCATCGAGACCCGCAAGTCCCGCGCCGGTGCCTACGCCAACCGCGAGGTGACATTGATGTTCTGGGAGGTCGGGCGGTACATCAATTCGGTTGTGCTGGACGGCGGACGCGCGGAGTATGGGAAACAGATTTTGACGGCATTATCGGCAAGATTAGTTATAAAATACGGAAGAAACTTTACGGAACGCAATCTATATAGGATGTCTCTGTTTGCGGAACGTTTTCCGGATATGAAGATTTTGCCGCCGCTGGCGGCAAAATTGAGTTGGTCGCACTTTGTTGAATTTTCGCCGCATCCCGCTAGGGATGCATCTCTTGGTGTTGAAAGAGGCATCCCTACGGGATACCGTAATTGGATTAGGTCGTTTTCTACCGAGAGACACATCCCTACGGGATGTACATTAACCGGGACTTATTTTGTTGACTGGTTACCGCATCCCGTTAGGGATGCATCTCTCGGTAGAACCCCGTGCCTCCCTATTTCCGCATCCCGTAGGGATGTGTCTCTTGGTGTTGAAAGAGGCATCCCTACGGGATGCCATCATTTGGTTAGGTCGTTTTCTACCGAGAGACACATCCCTACGGGATGTGCATTGACCGGGACTTATTTTGTTGACTGGTTACCGCATCCCGCTAGGGATGCATCTTTTGGTAGAACCCCGTGTCTCCCTATTTCCGCATCCCGTAGGGATGCGTCTCTCGGTGTTGAAAGAGGCATCCCTACGGGATGCCGTAATTGGATTAGGTCGTTTTCTACCGAGAGACACATCCCTACGGGATGTGCATTGACCGGGACTTATTTTGTTGACTGGTTGCCGCATCCCGTTAGGGATGCATCTCTTGGTAGAACCCCGTCCCCCCTTATTTTCGCATCCCGTAGGGATGCGTCTCGCGGTAGGTGACATTATGGCAAACACATTTACACAAATTCATATTCATACCGTGTTTGCGGTGCAAAACCGTGGGTCTTTGATAAAAGACGCTTGGCGGGAAGAACTCTACAAATATATCATCACCATCATCCAAAAACATGAACACAAAGTTCTGTCTGTCGGCGGCATGGCAGACCATGTGCATATTCTGTTTGGATTCCGCCCGACGCAATCATTATCCTCCCTTCTGCAAGAGGTGAAGCGGGATAGTTCCGAGTGGATTAACAAACGCAAGTTGGTCCTCAGAAGATTTGAATGGCAAGAGGGCTATGGCGCGTTCTCATACGGAAAATCGCAAATTGCAGACGTGGTTCATTATATTGAAACTCAACCGAGACATCATGCGAAACGAACGTTCACGGAAGAGTACAAGGAGTTTTTGGATAAATTTGGCGTGACCTATGATGAGCGTTATCTCTTTCATGCCGTTGAGCAAGATGAATCCAAACCGAAAGACGCATCCCTACGGGATACCACACAGAAAGGGAGTCGAAATGAATAAACGAAATCTGCTCTGCGTTGGTACCGTAACGGTGGCGGTGTGTTTTGCATTAGTGACAGGGTGTAAGCTCCCAACATCACAACCACGTCAAGCGTTCGATAGTGAATCCGCAATCGAAAGGCTTCGAAAGATCCAAGCGGATCGGTTTGAATTTTCTGAACAGTTTGATGATTCATCCGGTGATTTTGCTTGGGAGAGAAAGCGGTTCCTCAATTATTTCTCATTGTTAGTACGGTATCGGGACACCAAAAAGTTTGAGGTGGACGAAGATGGCTGTACGCTTTTAATGCATGCCGTAAAGTGTGGGACTGTTGACGAGGTTAAGGGATTGCTCTCTGCTGGAATTGATGTTAATGCAAAAAATGAACGAGGTGAGACTGCGCTGTTGATCGCCTCTTTTGCAGGGACTGACGCATGGACAGATGCCGATATTTTCAAAATCTTGCTTTCAGCAGGAGCGGATGTTAATGTGATGGATAAGAGCGGTCATACGGCACTCTATTGGGTTGCCATGGCGGGAAATACGGATATTGTAAAAATGTTGCTGATCGCAGGAGCGAACGTTAATGTGGTGGGCGACTTTGGTCCAATATTGGTAGCCGCCGTTGGGCATGGACGCCTTGAAACCGTTCAAATTCTCTTGTCTGCGGGGACGGATGTTAATGCGGAGAATGAGAGCGGTCATACGGCACTCTATTACGCAGCTTACGGCGGAGATGAAACGCTTGTTGCAATGCTCTTGTCCGCAAGCGCGGATGTTAATGCAAAGGATAACGAGGATGCGACGGCGTTAAGTCTGGCGAAAAAGCCGGCAGCCATCGCATTGCTGCGCGAGGCAGGGGCAAAGGAGTGAAATGAGGAATTCTAAATGAGGAAAATGCGTTATGTCTAAACCTACTCTTATCCGCGGGCCGGTGTATGTGCTGGCGGACAATGTTGACACGGACCTGCTGATCCCGGCAGAATACCTGAACCTTGTGCCGACGATTCCGGAGGAATACCGGAAGCTGGGCTCGTATGCGTTGGCGGGGCTGCCGGAGGGTTTCCCGAAGTTCGCCTCGAATGCGGACGGCACCACGCCGTACCCGATTGTGATCGGGGGGCGCAATTTCGGCTGCGGGTCGTCGCGCGAACACGCGCCCATCGCGCTGGGTGCCGCCGGGGCAAAGGCGGTCGTGGCGCAGAGCTACGCGCGGATTTTCTTCCGCAACGCTGTGGCGACGGGCGAGGTCTTCCCGCTCGAGTCCGAGACGCGCTTGTGCGACGCGTTCAAGACCGGGGACGAGGCGGAGCTCGACATCAAGGCAAGCACCGTCACGCGCCTGTCGGACGGGAAGGTGTTCACGCTCAAGCCGCTCGGCGCGGTCGCGCCCGTCATCGAGGCGGGGGGGATGTTCGCATACGCCCGCGAAATCGGGATGATTGAAGGAGAAGGGAATAGTTAATAATGAATAGTTAATAGTTGCAATGCCACGCGATCCAGTAACTATTAATTATTAACTATTAATTATCAGGAGAGTTCATGATGAGAAACACACGCGTCATTGCGATTGCGAATCAGAAGGGGGGGGTCGGGAAGACGACCACCGTGGTGAATCTGGCGGCGGCGTTGTCGGAGATGGGCAGGACGGTGCTGGTCGTTGACCTCGACCCGCAGGCGAACGCGACAAGCGGCCTGGGCTTGCAACGCCAGCCCGGAACCAGCCTCTACGCCGTGTTGACGGGGGCCAAGGATGTGGCGGACATCATCCAGCCCACCCCCTACGAGAACATCAACATCATCCCCTCCGAGCTCGACCTCGCGGGTGCGGAGATTGAGATCGCGCGGCAGGAAAACCATCTCGCCGTCGTGCGCGGCGTGCTGGACCGTGTGTTGGCCGCCGGGGTGTTCGACTATGTGCTGATGGACTGCCCCCCCTCGCTTGGCATCCTGATGACCTCCTCGCTCGCGGCGGCGGACGGCATCGTCGTGACCATGCAGTGCGAGTATTACGCGATGGAAGGGCTGAGCGTCATCACCTCGCTCATCGCCCAGCTTCGCGACAACGGCGTGAACCCCGGCATCCAGCTTGAAGGTATTTTGATGACGATGTTCGACGGGCGCACGCGCCTCGCGACGGATGTCGTTAACGAGGTGCGCGCGCATTTCGGCGACAAAGTCTATCAGACGGTCATCCCCCGTAACGTGCGCATCAGCGAGGCCCCCAGCTTCGGCCAGCCCGTAATCTTCTACGATCCCGCCAGCCGCGGGGCCGAGGCCTACCGTGTGTTTGCTCAGGAGTTTGCGCGGAGAGTGGGCGCGTGAGGAAGTTCTAAAGTTCAAGAGTTCTAAAGTTCTAAAGTTTTTTTTTGCGGCTAGGTGGGATGCCGTCGCCCTTCCTGAACTTTAGAACTTTAGAACTCTCGAACTTTAGAACTTCCCCCTAATTCTTCACCGCCTTGACCTTGAAGAAGTGTTTGGTGGTGGAGGCACCGGAAGGGAGGGTCGCCCTCATGTTGTTGCCCACGCGGAGCATCGTGGGCGACGCACCGCCCCACAGCGTGAACGGAACCGCAAGGTCGTCGGTAGCGTAGATTTCGTAGCGGTCGAAGTCGGTGCGGAGGAGCTGCTTCTCCACATCCCACTCCAGCGCCATCTCACCCGTAACCTGATTCACCTCGATCCTGTTGATGAAGAGCCACTGCTCGCTGGGCAGCGCCCATTCGGCATAGTAGGTGAGGATGGTGTCCGGCACGAACGTCGCGCCGGGGTAGAGCGGTAGGCCGTCTTCCCCAAGCCCCCACGACACGAAGGTGTACCCGCTCCTCGTGGGCGCGGCGGGGGCGATGAAGCCCGCCCCCCCGTCGGTGACAATCTGCACGTCGGGCGTGCCGCCCATGCCGAGGAAGGTCACCTCAAGCGTGTTGGCGTCGTCCTGCCATGTCGCGTAGAGCGTGTCGGGCGCGTCCTTGTCCCAATTCCTGACGTTGACGAGGGCGCCGGACTGCTCCGCGTAGTACATCATCCCGACGCTGTTGGTGTAGCCGAGGAAGGAGTACCCCGCCAGCGTCGGCGCGACGATGTCGTCCGTGGGCATGGGTTCGCCGTATTTCACCTTGACGAGCTGGGGCGAGGCGGGGGAGCCGCCGTTGCTGTCGAGCGTCACGGTGTGGAACTGGTAGGTGATGGCGTCCGAGTAGCCGATCGTGGCGATGGGCTGGTCGCGCCAGTAGGCGTGGGCGGTGCCCGCGAGGAAGCCCGCGATGTCGCCCGAGACGTCGCCCGTGTCCACCCACGCCTGCGCGTACATCGGCTCGACGTAGGAGACGACGCGCGTGGAGGTCAGGTAGAGGTCGGCGTCGACGTTCCCGTCCGCGATCTCGGGCGGCAACCCGAGGTAGGTGACGTTGGTCAGCCCAAGGTTGTGGGAGAACGTCCGCCCGTAGGTGAAGGACGGTATCCCGGCGTTGGTCGAGCCGATGGTCAGCACCGAGGCGGGGATGACGATCGCCCCCAGCGAGTTCTTCTCGAAGGCGCGCCCGCCGATGTCCGTCACGCCAGACGGGATGACCAGCGTCCCCATGGTGAGGTTGGTCTGCCCGTAGAAGGCGCGGTCGGCGATGATTTTCAGGCCGCTCCCGAACACGATGTCCGTGAAGTTGTTGTTATAGAAGGACGCGCTGCCGATGATCTCGACCGAGTTGGGGATCGTGAGCGTCCCCGTGTGCCAGTTCTCCGCGAAGGCGTCGCTGCCCGTGACGGTGCCGATGCTCACGATGCTCTCGCCGAGGGTCAGGGGCGCCCCCGAACCCGTCAGGCTGCCGCAGCGGTAGAACGCGCGGTAGCCGAGGTTGGTCACGCCGTTGCCGATGACGAGCGCAGTGTTGACCTTGGCGTCGAGGAAGGAATAATCCCCGATATCCAGTATCTGGTCAGGGATGACCAGCGTGTCGAAATACACCTCGCGGAAGAGCTGGTTGTTCACCTTGTCCAGCGTCCCCCACGACGTCACTTCCGTGAACCTGCACTTGGCGAATGACCAGCCGCCCCAGCCCGTGAGGGAGTCCGGGATCGCGATGGGGCAGTAGACGGAGGTGCACTCCGCGAAGGCGCGCCACCCCAGATATTCCAGCCCGCTCCCGAGGACGATGTTCGTGATCCCCGCGCATTCCGCGAACGCCGAGGCGCCGATGTTCGTCACCGAATCCGCGAAGACCACCTCTGTCGGCGTGGCGGCGCGGTCGCCCGAGCCGATGACCGTCGCCCCCGAGCCGACCTCCGCGAACGAATACCCTCCCTGCACCGTGCCTCGGAAATCCAGCGGCGCGGGCGAAGGCGGCACGCTCTGGCACGCCCCCACCGTCAACGCCAGCCCGTTACTCGTCACGTTGAACGCCCAGCCCAGCGCATTCGTCACTTGCGTGCGCGAGGAATTCCACATCCAGTCGGCAAGCTCTTCAAATTGCGCGTAGACCGCCCAATCTTGCGTCACCGCAGACCCCGGGACATACGCCACGCCGTTGCCGTCTGCGTCCGTGTTCCAGCCCGCGAACACCCACAAAGGCTTCGTCGCCACGGGTGCCGAGCCTAACGTATCTCCGGACTTGACCCAATACGACGTTGTCGCGCCCGACGCGAAGGCTCCGTCATTCTCGTCGAAGGTGACATTGTGCCATGCGACCGTGCTCACGCTCTCCAACGAGAGGGCGCGGATAATCGGGTCCGCATTGTCCGTGAACACACGCAACTGCGGATAGTAACCCACGCCCGCATCGTTCATCGTGGCGACCCAGATGCCCGTGTCGTCGGTGAAGTCCAGCTCCGTCATATAGTTTGGCGCGTTTTCGCGCGTTGACTGCCAAGTGGTCAATGCCTGTAAGCCTGCGAAGAACGAATCGTAGTCCGTCATGGTGTTCGCCGCCGCGACGGTGTCAACATAGCAACCGGAACGTGCCGCGCCAGAGCCGACCCCCGACCCCGAGAAAGCGCCCGATTTTCCAGCGAGCGAGGGTGCGATATACGCCCTCGAGTAACAGTCATGTGTCTGCGACCCGCCGCCGTTGTAACCCGCGAAACCGCCGAAATAGAACGAGTCCGCACCTCCATCAATTCGTGTGACACTTCCCGCCGAGTAGCAATCGCGCGTTGGGGAAGCACCCTGCGTGCTTCCCACGAAACCGCCGACCCTGCCATTTACCACAGGTTTTGCGGACACTGCCGCCAACGCGAAGCACTGCTCGACCGATGTCCCCGTTCCATTGCCGATGAAGCCGCCGACGTTGTTGTTGTCGTCGCCGACGCCCGTCACCGTCCCCTTGAAAAAGCTTGCCCTGATGGTCGAGCTTCCGCCGCCGAGCCCGACGAGCCCGCCAAGATTCGTGTTGCCCTCTACTGTGCCGACCGCGTAACAGTTTGTGATCGTCGTCGCGCCGGCAAGCCTGCCGACGAGCGCGCCCACATTGTTAGAGCCGATGATGCCGCCGACCGCCGTGTTCACGCCGAGATTCTGGATTTTCGCCCCTGCGCCGGTGGCGCCGAACAGACCGACATTGTCCTCCGTCGGGCGGTCAATCCACAGCCCGCTGATGGAGAAGCCTCCGCCGTCGAACGTCCCCATGAACGCGTTCGCCGCCGTCCCGATGGGCGTCCAGCCATCCGTCGCGTGGAAGCCGCCCGCGACCTCCCCGTACCCGTCCGAAAGCTCGTCCAAGTCCGCCGCCAGCGACACTTCGTTGTAGAACAACATTCCTGCGTTCACCGCCGTCGCGAAACTCGCCAGATCGTACCAGTCCGAAATCGTCGTTGAGAAAAAGAGATTTTTAATGTTCCACCAGTTGAGGGTCTTGTTCTTCACCCTCTGCGCGATCTCCTCCTTCTCCACGTCGGTCAAGTTGCCCCAGACATCCTCGGGGATCTCCAGCTCCTCCAGATTGTCCTCGATCAAGTCAACGATGTCAGACAAATCCAAGGCGCCGTCCGCGATGGTGTCCTCGAACTTCTCGTCCAGCGTCCGCGAGTCCGCGACGTAGGAGAAGTTGATCGAGGTGTTCCTGTCCACGAGCGTGCTGCTCCCCGTCTTGGCGGTGCCGCTGGGGATCCACTTGCCGTTGACGAACCTCGGGACGCCCGCCGCCACCGTCGCCCCCGGGGCGACGCCCGCGACGTTGTAGATCGAGAGGCCGTAGGCGTTGACGATGTCCTCGAAGGACTCCGCCCCGGCGTTGACCGTGTACGTCACCTGCGGCTTTCTCGTCGCCAAATCGGTCGCGTCCAGGCCGCCGCAATACACCCTCACCGTCAGGGCGACAATGGGCGCGTCCAGCGCGGGCGTCTGCACGCCGCTCGCGAACGCCGCCAGCACGGGAAGCTCCACGCCCGGCTCCCATGCCCAGACGTTGCCGAAATCCCAGCCCGAGACCGTCTCGAAATGGTTGTTGACCTGATTCGTGATGGTCGCCTTCGAAAGGTCCGCGCCGTGTTGCGAGCTTGCGTCGCCGCTGGAGACCGTGCCGCTCCCCACCACCATCGCGTCGTAGGCGTAGCAGTTGTTGAGCGTCGAGCCGCCCGAGCCGACGCGCGCGCCGCCCGAGAGGAACGGGTTGAGCGCGTACGTGTTCGCCAGCGTCGCGCTGCCGTTCGGCGCACCGCCGATGCCCGCTATATGTGCGCCAAAGCCGTTGATGCGCCCCGACGCGTAGCAATTCACGATCGCCGAATTCGCGGCCGTCCCCGCGTACGAACCCACGATGCCGCCCGTCGCCGCCCAGCGCGACCCCGACACCGTCGTCGAGACGTCGCACATCGTGTAGCAATCCTCGATGCGTCCCGTCTGGAAATAGCCGACCAACCCGCCCGTGTAGCAGAACGTGCTGACGTACCCCGTCACGAAGCACTCGCGTATCGTCCCACCGGCGAGGAAGTCCACCATTCCGCCAATCCCGTTCCCCACGCTGTTCGCGATGCGCGCGTCCACCAGCCCGAGCCGCTTAATCGTGCCGGATGCCCCCAGCACGTAGAAGAGTCCGCGCGAACTCGTGTAATTCCGGATGACGTGACCGCGCCCGCTGAGCGTCCCCGAGAAGGGCACCTCGAATGTCCTGCTGGCAGGCCCCACGCTGATGCCGTCCAAGTCAATGTCCGCCATCAGCCGCACCAGCTTCGCGGCGTAATCGTTCGTGGACGAACTCTCCACGAAATCCACCCAGTCCTGCGCCGTGTAAATGTCGAGGGCGCTCAGGAGACCCGAAATATCCCAGTGGCTGATCTCGCCGTCCCTCACCTTCCGCGCGATTTCCACCCTGTCCGCGTAGTCGAGGCCGCGCCAGACATCCCGCGGAACATCCAACTCATACAGGTTGTCCGCGATCAAATCCACCAGATCGTAGACCGTCAGCGACGAGTCCGCGAACTTCTGGTTCAGCGTCCGCGCGTCCGCCACATAGGAGACGATCAATTGGTCGTTCGCGTTCGCCACCGTGTGATTCTTCACCTTGTCCCCGACGAGGATTTTCCCGTTGATGAACTTCGGGACGTTCACCGTCACCGCCGCGCCGACGGGCATTCCAGCGATGTTGTACGTCACGATGTTGAACGGGTTCACGAGACGCTTCACCGTGTCCCCGCCGTTGACGCTGTAGAGGATTTGGGGAAGCCGCGCCGCGTGATCCGTCGTCGAAACCCCGTC
>WRML01000019.1 GCA_009777165.1 Kiritimatiellota bacterium | reverse complement strand
TCGCGAGGACGCTCGCCCTCCAGAGGGCGCACATTTGGAGGGCGAGCGTCCCCGCGAGCCGGCGTTCCCGCCCTACGCGATGGACCGCGCGGTCTCGGACTTCAGGGGGGGGGCCTCGGGCTTCTTCCGCGTGGAGAGGGCCCCCGACGGGCGGTGGTGGACGGTTGACCCCCTCGGGCGCGGCATCGTCCTGCTGGGCATTGACCACGTGACGTTCGGGGGGCACTGGTGCGAGAAGCTCGACCACGCCCCCCACGGCCGCAAGAACGAGCAGAAGTACGCGAGCAAAGAGGCGTGGGAGGAGGAGGCCCTCGGCCGCCTCAAGGCGTGGGGCTTCAACATGCTCGGCGCCGGGTGCGACCCCGCCCTGAACCACAGGGGGCTCATCCACACCGTCTTCCTCAGCATCGGCAACCACCTCGCCGGGCTGGGCGACGAATACGACATCACGCCCGACGAGCACCGCCCCTGCTCCGCGTTCCCCAACGTCTTCCACCCCGACTTCGAGGCGTTCTGCGCGTTCAGCGCGCGCCAGCAGTGCGCCCCGAACAGGGACGACCCCTGGCTCCTCGGCTACTTCATCGACAATGAGCTTGCGTGGTGGGGGCGCAGCGCGTGGGACGCGCAGGACACCGGCCTCTTCGACGCGGTGATGAAGAAGTCCGCCACGCACACCGCCAAGCTCGCCCTGCGCGATTTCCTGAAAGAGCAGGCGGGGGGGGACCTCGCGCGGTTCAACGGCGTGTGGGGGGCCCCCCTCAAATCGTTCGACGACATCCTCGCGCTCGACGCGCTGCCGCACGACACCGCCGCGCGCCGGGACCTCAAGCTCGAGTTCCTGCGCCTCGCCGCGGACCGCTACTTCTCCGTCACGACCCGCGCCATCCGCGCCGCCGACCCCAACCACCTCGTGCTGGGGGCCCGCTTCGCAGGGACCGGGGGGGCCCACCCCGAGGTCTGGAAAATCAGCGGCAAGCACTGCGACATCGTGACGTTCAACTGCTACCCCATGGCGGACCTCCACGAGGGGCGCGTCTACACGGACTTCGGGCGCAACGGCGAGCTCGTCACCGACCACTTCGCGAAATACTACGACTACGCCAAACGCCCGATGCTCGTCACGGAATGGTCGTTCCCCGCGCTCGACGCCGGACTGCCCAGTGTGCATGGCGCGGGCCAGCGTTTCTTCACCCAGGCCGAGCGGACCGTCGCGACGAAACTTTTCGCGCGTACGATGCTCAGCCTCCCGTTCCTCCTCGGCTACGATTATTTCATGTGGGTGGACGAGCCCGCGCTGGGCATCAGCACCCCTTTCCCCGAAGACTCCAACTACGGCCTCATCAACGAGGACGGCGTGCCATACGAACGGATGACCGCGATGTTCACCGAGCTTCACCGCGACGCCGCCGCGTGGCGACTCAAGCCCGCGCCGAACGGTAGGGACGGCTCTGGTAGGGACGGCTCTCCGGGCCGTCCGCCCAGCGGTCTCGGAGGGACCGCCCTACCGGACGCGATGACCGTCGCGCGGAAAGCCGTTGCGGAAGCGAAAGACGCCGCGCCCGTCGCAACCCAACAGGACGGGACGGCGTTCTCGCTTGTCAACGGCATCATCAGGCTGTCCGGCAAAATCGCGCCCGGCCCGATGATTCAGGAAGTGACCGGCATGAAAAACGGCGAGGCGTTCGGGACGTACAACGCCATGCTGCACGTTGTCGTCAACGGGCAGAACCGCTGGATAAACGCAAATCATGTCACCGCCTTCAAGGTGGGTGCCGAGGGCGGCATCGCGAGCGTCGAGATCACCTCCTCCGTGAGCGACGGCGACACCGCGTTCGAGTTGACGCACCGCCTGCTGCTGCCCAAGGGAGTCCCGTGGTTCGTGAGCGAGCTTGTCTCCGCCAAGAACACCGGCGCGGCCCCCCTCCACGTGAAAGGGATTTACTTCCGCCTGTACAGCCCGTTCAGCGACACGCCCGACGCGTTCCCGCCCAACCTCTGGGGGGTGCCGTCGGCCGGGTGCTGGATGAGCAAGGCCGACGGGCGTTTCTTCGGCGCCGCCGCCGAGCGCAAGTCCGGGATACGCGTTGACTTCTGGGCAGACAGCGTCCAGCATCCCGACGCGCGTCTGGAGGTTGACCTGACGCTCGCCCCCGGCGAGGTCTTCACGCCCGACACCCCCCTCCACCTCATCTGCGCCACGGGTGTCGGCGGCACCGACGACTGGATGGCACTACTGAAATCGTTGGCGGTACTGTTTTAAGATCAGGGGGACATCACCGAAAAAACGGTACCTGGGCCCTACGCGGACGAGAACATTTTGTAAATGTGTAGCTGAAATAGGGCGAAGCTCTCGAACGTTCCAATGACAAGGATTTCTTTGCGTCCCGATGCGGTCCTCTGGAGTGCGGCGGCTCGCCGCCGCTTTCATGCGTGGGGCTCGCCCCACGCATCAGCACTTGGGCACATACACGCACCCCCCTACAACCGTCCCCGCACGGGGGCGAGCCCCCGCGACGAAAAGCGGCGGCGAGCCGCCGCACTCCAGAGGTTGCGCCTTCTCGACACAGGCGCGAGGGTTTTCAGATTTTAGCGGGAAGCGGAGATGAGATTTATTAAAAGGCTCGAATCGAAAAATGCTAAAAAATAAAATTCTTATAGACACACGCCACAGTTTTTGGCATACTGTACTGTTTTCAACTGGGGATGAGGGAATTTTCCATGCCCAGGGAACAGAATACGGAGACGAAAGGAAGGGGAGAGAAATACGATGTCAGTTAAAACCATGATCTTTATTGACGGGAGTTGGCTGTATCATAGCAGGCAGGCGCTGTTTGAGTCGCTGGGAGAGGAAAGTGGGTTTGAAATCGATTACAAACGTATTCCCGATATCATTGCCCACCAAATCGCAAATGTGTTGGACTCGGAAGTGGACGTTGTCCGCACGAATTACTTCGGGACGATTCCTGTCAACAAGCAGGGCTACAACCCGACGAAGCAGAGATCGTTCTACGATTTTCTCGCGTTACAGTGCGCGTACGACATCGAAATCCTTGAGATCGATTTCCGCCGCGAGCCGAACGCCCGTCCGGATGACAAGTGGGTGAACGTCGCACTGGCCTCTTCGATGTTGTACTACGCGTCGGTTCCCGGCGCGTATGATATGGCGATTTTCGTGGGGGGCGATGCGGATTACCTGCCGCTCCTGCGTCAGGTCCGCCAGATGGGCAAGCGCGTCCAGATTGTCTCTATGAATAACATTGACGGGAAAATGCTGTGCAGCGCGATGTTGTTGACCACGCCGGGGATTCAGGACATGCCCCCGATTTTCCTCGATGAGCATTCGCGGCAGATCCGTCTGGTGCGCGAGGAGCAGCGCCGTGTCTGCAAGAGTTGCGGGGCGGAGGAGGTCACCACCTGGGCGGGTCCGGAGTTTTTCTGCGCGACGTGCCGCACGGAGCACCGGAAGCAGGTCCGCATCTGCGACACCTGCGGACGCGAGGAGGAGACGACCTGGGACAAGGCCTTCTTCTATTGCACCGAGTGCCGCAACAAACACCGTAGCGGAGGAGAGTCCGAATAACCTCCGAGATTGATTCAAGGGCGGGCCGACAGGCCCGCCCTTCCCGTTCTTAATGAACACGCAAGACGTCACAATACATACCGTCACCTTTCTCCCCTCAAGGAAATCGGCGCAAGTCCCCCAAGGCATGACGGTATGGCAGGCGGCGCGTCAGTTGGGGCTCCTGCTCGAGACACCCTGTAACGGCGCGGCCACCTGCGCGAAGTGCCGCGTGCAGATCCGCTCCGGCTATACAGACCCGGCGCATTCGGCTCACCGCCTTACGACGGATGAGCTTGTGCGCGGCTGGCGCTTGGCGTGCGTGACCCAGGTGTCCGGGCCGCTCGAAGTCGAAATCCCCGACCCTGCATCCGCCCGCCTTCACACCATCCTGATGGACGGTGACCTTGTCGAAATCACCTGTGACCCCCACTCCGAGGGCAGGCTCGGCGTCGCGTTCGACCTCGGCACGACGACCGTCGCCGGGACACTCTTCGATCTCGGCACCGGTAACGCGCTGGCAACTGGCGCGGACATGAACCGGCAGACGCAGGTGGGGGATGACGTCATCAGCCGGATTGCCGCTGTCCGCGAGAACCCTCCCGCGCTCCACCGCCTCCAGTCTCTCGTGGTCGAGACGCTCAACGGCATCCTTCAGGTGCTGTGCGCGAAATGTGGGCGTGCCAGGCGTGACATCCACCGTGTCATGGTTGCGGGCAACACCACCATGCAACAGGTGCTGTTGGGGCTGGACCCCTCCCCCCTCGGCGAGAAACCCTTCGCGCCAGCCTTCACCGATGCCCAGGCCGTCCCTGCGGCGCCGCTCGGGCTGGCCGTGCACGCGGGCGCGGAACTGACGGTGTTTCCGCAGGTCGGTGGGTTTGTCGGCGGCGACACGGTCGCCGGGCTCCTGACCGTCCGCGCGGACACGCTCGACAAGCCCACGCTGCTCGTTGACATCGGCACCAACGGCGAAATCGCCCTGCTCCACAACGGGCGGATTTTCGCCGCCTCCACCGCCGCTGGCCCCGCCTTCGAGGGCGCGCGGATCCAGCAGGGCATGAGGGCGGTCGTCGGCGCGATTGACCAGATCTGGCTCCAGGCCGGCACACTCCGCTACCATATCATCGGGAGCATGAGGCCGAAGGGGTTGTGCGGTTCCGCCCTGATTGACGCGGCGGCGATTCTGTTTCAGATTGGGATTCTCAGCCCTGCCGGCGTGCTGGCGGTCCCGGAAGAGCCCCCCCGGGAATTGAACCGCCAATTGGCTCAGCGTCTGGTGGAGACGGAGCACGGCATGCGTTTCGGCTTGGCACTCGATCGTGACATGACACCGCTGGTCTCCCTGACCCAACAGGACATCCGTGAGCTTCAGCTTGCGTCCAGCGCCATCCGTGCCGGGATTGACACGCTCCTCGCGAAAGCCGGCATCACCGCGTCCGATCTCGACTCCATCCAACTGGCGGGGGCGTTCGGCAATTACCTCCGCGCTGAAAACGCCATGCGCATCGGGTTGTTGCCGCACCTCCCGACAGACCGCATCCGATTCATCGGCAACGCCTCCCTCGCGGGCGCGAAACGTGCCCTGCTCTCCAGCGACGAGCTGCGGCGTGCGCGGGCAATCCGAGAAAAGACCCTCCATGTCGAGCTCGCTTCAGAACCCGGATTCTCCGACTGCTTCATGGACGCCATGATGTTTGGCGAACGGTAACGTGCTTCACACTGTCCTTGCCCTTGTTACATGCGTGCGTTAAACGCCAACGTGGCGAAATAGTCTTCGACGGTCTCCGCACGGCGGATGGGCAGGACAGTCCCGTCCTCGCGCAACAGCAGTTCCGCCGAGCGCAGCTTACCGTTATATTGAAAGCCCATGGCATGACCGTGCGCGCCCGCGTCATGAATCACCACGAGGTCACCCGGCGCCAACTCCGGCAGGCTGCGCCCGATCGCGAACTTGTCGTTATTCTCGCACAACGACCCTGTCACGTCGTACACCGCTGTGCACGGCTGCCCAACTTTCGCGGGAACCGTGATATGATGGTACGCACCGTACAGCGCGGGACGCATCAGGTTCGCCATGCATGCGTCCAGCCCGGCGTAGGTTCTGTACGTTTTCTTGATGTGCCGCACACGCGACACCAGATAACCGCAAGGGCCCGTGATCATCCGCCCGCACTCCATGTAGAGTTTCAGCGGCGGGTGCCCGTTGCCCAAGATGTGTTTCTCGTAGACCTCACGCACCCCCTCCCCGACGCATTCCAAATCAACTGCGACCTGTTCCGGTTTGTAGGGGATGCCGATGCCCCCCCCCAGGTTGACAAACTCAAACACGATGCCGATCGCGCGCGACAACTCCGCGACAAGCGCAAACAGGATTTCCGCCGTGTCAATGAAGTATTGCGGGTTCAGCTCGTTCGACGCGACCATCGTGTGCAGCCCGAAACGCGTGATGCCTTTCTCCTTCAACACCCGGTAACCGTCGAACAACTGCCCGCGCGTGAAACCGTATTTCGCCTGTTCGGGGTTACCGATGATGGTGTTGCCGCCTTTCAGGGGCCCCGGGTTGTAGCGGAAGCACACCAGGTCCGGCAGGCCCGCGCACGCCTCAAGGAACGGGATGTGCGTGATGTCGTCCAGGTTGATGATGGCGCCCAGCGCCTTCGCCTTCACGAACTCCTCCGCAGGGGTGTCGTTCGAGGTGAACATGATCGCTTCCCCCATCACACCGATACGCTCCGACAGGAGCAATTCGGGAAGCGAGCTGCAATCCATCCCGAAGCCCTCCTCGCGCAAGACCCGCATCAGAGAAGGATTGGGGCACGCCTTCACGGCAAAATAATTTCGGAACCTCGGATTCCACGCGAACGCCGCATTCAACCGACGCGCGTTCGCACGGATGCCTTTTTCGTCGTAGACGTAAAAGGGGGTCGGAAACATCTCCGACATCTGTTCAAGCTGTGCCAGCGTGAACGGTATTTCTTTTTCAGGCATGGTCACCTTTCCCAACGCCATCAATCTCCTCGGCGAGCGCCTTATCCACGTCCATCGGACTCTTCATTTGCATTCTCCTGTTCTGAGGTAAAGATAAAATATACCAAACCCCATTCGTCCCATCCAGCGTTTTTTTGCGCCCCCAAAAAAATGAAAACTTTTCCCATGCGCCTGTTGACATCCTTCTCCAATTCAGGTATTATGATAAATCTTTTTTTGGGAAAAAAGACAAGAACAGGTTGGTTAGAGATGATGAAGACGTTTATACCGAAGAATCCGGGCGAGGCCCGCAGGTGGCAGTTGGTGGACGCGGCAGATAAGCCGCTGGGTCGCCTTGCAGTAGATATTGCGAACACGCTGCGCGGCAAGACTAGCCCGACGTTTACCCCCAGTGTGGACACTGGGGATTTCGTGATCGTGATCAACGCGGAGAAAGTCCGCCTGACCGGTCGCAAGCTGGAGCAGAAGGAGTATCAGCGGTACTCCGGGTGGCGGGGGGGCCTGAAACGTTTCTCCGCAGAGACCATGATGGAGAAGCACCCCGACCGCGTCATCAAGGAGGCGGTCAGGGGGATGTTGCCGAAGAACAACATCGGCGATTGGATGTTGACCCGTATGAAGGTCTACCGTGGTGCGGAGCATCCGCATCAGGCGCAGAAGCCTGTCGCGGCGGCATTTTAAAGAAGAGGAAAACAGAGATGGTGAAAGAAATTGCAGCAGGGACGGGACGCCGGAAGACGGCGGTCGCGCGTGTGCGCTTGTTTCCTGGAAGTGGTCAGTGGAAGGTGAACGATGTTGCGATCGAGAACTATATCCACAGCGACGCGATGCGTCAGTACCTGAGCCAGCCGTTTGCGCTGACCGGGCTCGAGGGGAAATACGATGTGGCCGTGTCCGCCAAGGGCGGCGGCATCAGCGGGCAGTCGGGTGCGATCCGCCACGGGCTCTCCCGTGCGCTGATCGCCATGGATGCGAGCCTGCGCGAGGTCCTCAAGAAGGCCGGATGCCTCACGCGCGACGCCCGCATGAAAGAACGTAAAAAGCCCGGCCAGCCCGGTGCCCGCAAGCGCTTCCAATTCTCGAAGCGTTAAGACATTCTTCATCCTTTTTGTCGAATCAGGCGGGCCCCCAACCCGGGTCGCTCGCTTTTCCGTTCATAGGGAACCGTATCATGCCATTGACATTTCTAAAGAAACTCGCCGGCAAGTTGCTGAACAAGAAGCCGGCCGCGGACAAGCCCGCCAAGGGGGCACCCGCCAAGAAAGACGCGCGGGGGCAGCAGGCCCGCAGCGCGAACGCCAAACCCGATCGCAGCCCCGGCAGCAAGCAGGGGAAAGACAATTGGAAGACACGCTCGCAACGCGCGGGCGACCGCCCTCAGCAGAACCAGAAAGGGCAGAGGCCCCGTAACGAGCGGCGCCCCGCGAGGGGTGAGCTCCGCCACTCCGCGCCTCCCGCGAGCCCGGATGGCGGGCGGGTGTCCCCGCCCGTCACCGCGCCGGGTGACACGCGCCCCCTGCAAAAAGGGGGGGGGGGCCGTTCGATCGCCCGTCCTGAGGCCTCCCGCCGGGGCGGTGGGGGGAGGGGGCGGGATCGCCGCGGGGGGCCTCGCCCAGCGAACACCGCCGCGAACGTGCGCCGCCCCGGGGGGGTGGTCGCGCCCGAAGAGCAAGAGAAACGCCATGCCGAACACGCCGCATGGGACATCGGGCACTATCAGGTCGAGCCCGCCGAAGGCAAGATGCGATTCCATGACCTCAACCTGCCCACGGAAATCCTCCACGCGATCGCGGATTTGAGCTTCCAGTATTGCACCCCGGTCCAGGCCCTGAGCCTCGAGCACGCGCTGGCGGGCAAGAACGTTGCCGGCCGTGCGCAGACCGGGACGGGCAAGACCGCCGCGTTTCTCGTGGCGATCCTCACGCGCTACCTGCGCTCGCCCGAGGCGCGCCATCAGGACGGGGGGATCCCCCGCGCACTGGTCATCGCGCCGACGCGCGAACTCGTCATCCAGATCTGTAAGGACGCGGACAACCTCGGCAAATACTGTGCCCTCCGTTCCCTCGCCGTTTATGGCGGGATGGATTATGACCGTCAGAAACGCGAGCTGCAGGATGCCCCGGTGGACCTGCTCGTCGCCACGCCTGGCCGCCTGCTCGACTTCGTGCGCTCGCGCGTGATTGACCTTTCGAAGGTGGACACACTCGTCGTTGACGAGGCGGACCGCATGTTGGACATGGGCTTCATCCCCGATGTCCGCGCCATCCTCAGCCGCCTACCCCCCAAGGACAAACGTTGCACCATGCTCTACAGCGCGACGCTGACCGACGACGTGATGCGCCTCGCCGCGCAATGGATGGAGGCCCCCGTCCGCGTGGAGGTCGAGAGCGATCAGGTCCCCACTGAGACCATCAAGCAGATTGTTTACGTCGTCACCGCCCGCGAGAAATTCACCGTGCTCTTCAACCATATCCAGCAGTACCCCGACTCACGTATCTTGGTCTTCTGTAACCGCCGCACCACGACGGACGACGTCGCGGTCAGCCTGTCGCGCAGGGGGATCAAGTGCGACACCCTCAGCGGCGATGTCAGCCAGAACCGCCGCCTGCAGATCCTGGAAGATTTCCGCGAGGGCAAGTGCCGCGTCGTGATCGCGACGGATGTCGCCGGGCGCGGCCTGCACGTGGACAACATCGGCTTCGTCATCAACTTCGATTTTCCGTACGAGGCAGAGGACTATGTCCACCGCATCGGGCGGACCGGGCGCGCGGGGCAGAGCGGCGTGGCAATCTCGTTCGCGGACGAGGATGAGTCGTTCTCGATCCCCAACATCGAGAAGCTGCTTGGCGAGGAGTTGAAATGTACCGTGCTCAAGGGCGACGCCCCTCTGCTGGCGGCCCTCCCCGAGCCACGCCGGCGGGTGGACTCCCCCCCCCCTGGCAGGGGCGAGCACCCTGTGAACCCTCGGCAAGCGCCTCGGGACGAAAAGCCTGCGGACAGCAAGGTCAACGCCGTAGGGGAGGACCCACGTGTCCGCCCGGGCGCACACACGGGTGCGCCCCTACAGCCGACGCCACCTGCCGCCCAAACACAATCCCCCCCCCTGGAGAAAAAGACGGCAACAGTGCCTTCCCCCCCACCGTCCCCGCCCCTGCGGTCGAGGTCGGCTGGACAACGCCCGAGTCCCGCGCCTGTCAAGACGAAACGTCCCGACCCGCCGCGCCGCGAGAGACACCGCCCGGACTACCGCCGCCATCAGGAACCGCCGCCCACGAACGTGCATAAGCTCCCCCCCCCCGGCGCCAAGTTCTCGGAGGAGGGGATCCCCGGCGGCATCAATTGACACAGCACAGGCATCCCCGTCGGTGCAAACGCCCAATACACGAAAGGAGACGAGATGAAAAAGGTCACTGCAATGATGTCGCTTTCGGTCGCCGCGTTGGTTTGCCCGTTTTGCACGGCACAGATGCAGACGGTTGCCGTCTATCAGATCTTCGACATCCAAGGCCTGTCCGACTACAAGATCATGGACAAGGAGGAACACGCCAAACTCGCCGCGCAAATCAGGGAGGAGGAGAAAATCTTCCCCTCCGTGATGGTGGAGGCGAAGAAAATGTGGGATGAGAACCAGACCAGCGTGATGAACAAGGCCAACAAGGCCGCCAAGCTCCCTTTCCCCGGCAACAAGATCAAGCCGCGTGCCATCAAGAAGTTCAGCACGGACTTCTCCGACCTCGACCTCGCCAAGAAACAGCTCGCCCAGGCTAAAAGCCATGCGGAAAACAACCCCGCCGGCAACAAGGGCGCCGCGAAAAAGCAGAATCCCAAGCCTGAGGACATCGCGCGCGAGGAGCTTCAGGCCCGTTCCTTCATCGAGGCCGCCTCCATGGTCAACAAGCTGATGGGCGACAAGCTCGGCCGGCCCATCCCCAAGTACGGCTTCACCACCCCCGAGAACCCAAACAAGAAGTGAGAAGTGAGAGGTATACGGAGTTTTTTTTATGAACACACCCGACCCCTTCAGCGGCATCCTGCTCGTTGACAAGCCGCCCGGTCCGACCTCCCACGATGTCGTGCACAAAATCCGTAAGACCTTCAGGATCGAGAAAGTCGGCCACGGCGGGACCCTCGACCCCAACGCCACCGGCCTGCTGATCATCCTGCTCGGCAAAGGCACCAAGTTCTCCGACGCCATCATGGGCAGCGACAAATCCTACGAGGGCATCATGCGCCTCGGCCGCATCACCCGAACGCAGGACTGCGACGGCGAGACGATCGAGGAACGCCCCTTCGACGCCGTCACCCGCGAGCAGACGCTCGCCGAGATGGCCAAGCTCGAGGGCGACCTCTACCAGACCCCCCCCATGGTCTCCGCCGTCAAGGTCGAGGGGGTCCCCCTCTACAAGCTCGCCCGCAAGGGGCAGGAGGTCGAGCGCAAGCAACGCTTCGTGCACGTCTACCGCTACGAGATGCTCGACTGGGCCCCCCCGCTCGTCTCCATCGCCGTGGACTGTAGCAAAGGCACCTACGTCCGCACGCTCGCGCACGACGTCGGCCAAGCCCTCGGCTGCGGCGCCTGTCTCGACTCCCTGCGCCGCACCAAGTCCGGCGCCTTCAGCGTCAGCGACGCGCTCCCATTCGACGACATCCTCGCTCTCACCCCCCCCCAGCTCGCCGAACGTGTTATCCCCCTCGCGCGGCTTGCGCAACAAATGTCCCGATGATGTTTTTCCGGACAGGAGAATAGGGAGGTTCATGCATGGCACAAACACAGGATATCTGGCGTAGCGATATTGACGTGCGGGATTACATTCTCGCGAACTACACCCCGTATGACGGGGATGACGCGTTTCTGGCGAATCCGACGGAACGGACGCTGGCGCTCTGGGACAAGGTCTCGGCGTTGATGAAGGAGGAGCGTGCGCGGGGGGGGGTCCACGACATTGACAACACGCGCATCTCGACCGTCGTCTCGCATGACCCCGGGTACATTGACCGCGACCTGGAGCAGATCGTGGGGCTTCAGACGGATTGCCCGCTGAAACGCGCGATCATGCCGTTCGGCGGTATCCGCATGGTGAAGACGTCGCTGGAGGCTTACGGCAAGGCGTTGCCCGATGACATCAGGGATGTGTTCGAGTATCGCAAGACGCACAATGACGGCGTGTTCGACGCATACTCCGAGGAGATGATCCTCGCCCGCCGCAACGGGATCATCACGGGGCTTCCGGATGCCTACGGGCGCGGGCGCATCATCGGTGACTACCGCCGCCTGCCGCTGTACGGCATTGACTTCCTCATCGCGCACAAGGAGGCGGCGAAGGCGCGTCACGTGTTCGACGCGATGGACGTTGAGGCGATCCAGTTGCGCGAGGAGATTTCGGAGCAGATTCGCGCGTTGCAGGAGCTCAAGCGCATGGCGGCGTCGTATGGCTTCGACATCTCCCAGCCCGCGCAAGACACGCGGGAGGCGGTACAGTGGTTGTACTTCGCGTACCTCGCGGCGGTGAAGGAGCAGAACGGCGCGGCGATGTCGCTGGGGCGTGTCTCGACATTCCTCGACACCTACGCGGAACGGGATTTGCGCGACGGGCGTTACACGGAGGAGCAGATACAGGAGTTCGTTGACCACTTCGTGATGAAGCTGCGCATGGTGCGTTTCCTGCGCACCCCGGCGTATGACGCGCTCTTCTCGGGCGACCCGACGTGGATCACGGAATCGCTCGGCGGCATCGGCGTGGACGGGCGGCACATGGTCACCAAGATGACGTTCCGCTTCATGCACACGCTCACGAACCTCGGCCCCGCGCCGGAGCCGAACATGACCGTGCTGTGGAGCCCGCGCCTGCCGGAAAACTTCAAGCGTTTCTGCGCGCGGCTCTCCATCGCGACATCCTCCATCCAGTACGAGAACGACGAGCTCATGCGCGAGAAGTTCGGCGACGACTACGGCATCGCATGCTGCGTCTCGGCCATGCGCATCGGCAAGCAGATGCAGTTCTTCGGCGCGCGCGCGAACCTGGCGAAAGCGCTGCTCTACTGCATCAACGGCGGCAAGGACGAGATCACGGGCGAGCAGGTCGGCCCCGAGATGGCGCCCGTCACGGCGGAGGTCCTCGACTACGACGAGATCATGCGGAAGTTCGACCAGATCTGCCGCTGGCTCTCGCGCCTCTACATCAACACGCTCAACGTCATCCACTACATGCACGACAAGTATTGCTACGAGCGGTTGCAGATGGCGTTCCACGACGAGGACGTGCTGCGCACCGCGGCCTGCGGTGTCGCCGGGCTGTCTGTGGTAGCGGACGGATTCGCGGCGATCAAACACGCCAAGGTCCGACCCGTCCGCAACGAGCGCGGTCTGGCGGTGGACTTCGCGATCGAGGGCGACTACCCGAAGTTCGGGAACAACGACCCGCGCGTGGACGACATCGCGGTCGAGATCGTGCGCTCGTTCATGGGGCGGCTCTCGAAGCACCGCACCTACCGTCACGCCAAGCCCACGCTCTCCATCCTGACCATCACATCGAACGTGGTGTACGGGAAAGTGACCGGCTCCACACCCGACGGGCGCAAGGCGGGCGAGCCGTTCGCGCCGGGCGCAAACCCCATGCATGGGCGTGACACCAAGGGCTGCATCGCGTCCATGAAGTCCGTCGCGAAACTGCCGTACAATGCGAGCGAGGACGGCATCTCCTTCACGTTCTCGATTGTGCCGGACGCGTTGGGGCGCGAGCCGCACGAGCGCGTGGAGAACCTCGTCAACCTGATGGACAGCTACTTTACGGAGAAAGGGCATCACATCAATGTCAACGTCCTTCAGCGCGACCTGCTGCTGGACGCGATGGAGCATCCCGAGCTGTACCCGCAACTCACGATTCGCGTATCCGGCTACGCCGTCAACTTCATCAAGCTCACGCGCGAGCAGCAGCTCGACGTGATCAACCGTACCTTCCACAAACAGTTTTGAAGGATTGCGTTTTTCTCACAATCGGTCGACTCTGCGGTCAACAAACGAAGCTGGGTACAGATGAAAATTGTTTGCGATAAAAATATGCCTTATGCGTTCGAGGCGTTCAGCACACTGGGCGACGTGACGCTGAAGGACGGGCGGCAGATCACCGCCGAGGACGTGCGCGACGCGGAAGCCCTCTTCACGCGCTCGACCACGAAAATCAACGCGTCGCTCCTAGATGGCAGCGCGGTCCGTTTCTACGGCACTGCGGTCATCGGCACGGACCACATTGACATCCCCTACCTCGAATCGCGCGGCATCGCGTGGACCGCCGCGCCGGGGTGCAACGCGGAGAGCGTGGCGAACTACGTGACCGCCGCGCTGCTGAGTCTCGGTGTCTGGGGGGGGATGACGCTGGGGGTCATCGGCGTGGGGAACGTGGGGCGGCGTGTGTGCCGTCACGGGGGGGGGCTGGGCCTGCGCGTGCTGGCGAACGACCCCCCCCGCATGCGCGACCCCAACGACGCGGAAGCGGCGCGGTTCGTCAGCCTCGATCACCTCCTCGCGGAGTCGGACATCGTGACGTGCCACGTCCCCCTCACGCGGGACGGGCAGGACGCGACCTTTCACCTGTTCGACACCCCCCGCTTCGCCATGATGAAACCGGGGGCAATCTTCATCAACGCCGCGAGGGGGGGGGTCGCGGACACGGACGCGCTGATCGCCGCACTGGGGGGGGGGCGTGTCGCCCACGCGGTCATTGACTGCTGGGAGGGGGAGCCCGCCTACCCCCCCGATCTGCTGGCGCGGGCGGACATCGCCACGCCGCACATCGCCGGGCATTCGTATGAGGGAAAAGTCAATGGGACCGCCATGATCTACCGCGCCGCGTGCGCGTTC
>WRML01000018.1 GCA_009777165.1 Kiritimatiellota bacterium | reverse complement strand
CGCATGTTTCCTCCTATCGCTTCCTCGTGAAGAACAGCACTGCCCCGACACACACCAAAATCCCGGCGCCGACATAGAACAACAGGCTGGGCCGGTTTGTTTTCCTCGCGGCAACAGGCGAGGGCATTTCTTCTTCCGTCCCCGCGCCTGTCACCTCTAACTGATCACCTGCCACTTCTTCTTTCACCTCTAACTTATCACCTATCACCTCTTCTTTTATTTCTTCTTTTGGCTCATCACCTATCACTTCTTCTTCTCCTTCTGACTTCTGACCTCTGACTTCTGACTTAATCTGATCTTCTTCTTTCAGGTATGGCGGATCGCCCGGGACGATGGGGTATTTGCGGAGAAGGGATGCAAACCATTCTTTATCAAACGGCACAGCCGTATCGCAAAGATTATGCATGAGTTTCCTCATGGTTTCCTTGTCGTCAATGTAAAACTCTTTGCCCTCAATGTCATCAAGCCCGAAATAAAACCGTATAACCAATGCCTCGCCAAGCTCATTTATATACCGGTACCCTCCTTGTTTCAGATGGGGAGCCACAAGGCTGTAGGTTTCCTTGAAGGTGAAACTCGCCTCTGGTGCCTTCGCCAGATATCGGGGATCCCCACCGCTATAAGAAAGCACTGCTTCTCCATCGGGACAGAATCTTCCCCTCCACCCGGGGTAGGATGGGGTCAACACCATAATCTCACTCAAGTTATCGAAGTCGGGTACGAATGACTCCGCTGTCACCGTTACTGCGGCAGACACAAGCAGCATTTTAATAATCAGGACACTATTTCGTTTAAGGCTGAAAGCCTTGCGCATATTAGCGTAGGGTAACGCCCTACGTATGGAACGCACAATAAACTCAAGGCTGTAAGCCTTGCGGAGCATGGCAGGCTCAGGGTTTCGCCTTGCGCCGTTATCCGCAAGGCTTTCAGCCTTGAATCGTCTCGCGTACCCTTTCGCAGGGCGCTGCCCTGCGCTAATATCCGCAAGACCGTTGGTCTTGTTTTTCGCAAATGCAGTCATACCGTTTGGTTTCAACACACCCTAATCCGTGGTCACTTTTTCCTCGTGAAGAACAGCGCCGCCCCGACACACACTAAAATCCCGGCACCAACATAAAACAACAGGCTGGGCCGGTTTGTTTTCCTCGCGGCAACGGGCGTTTCCTTCTCCACCCCTATGCCTGTTATTTCGTCTTCAATCTCTGACTTATCACCTATCACCTATTACTTATCACCTCTTACCTCTTACTTCTGACCTCTTACTTCTGACTTCTGACCTCTGACCTCTGACTTCTGACTTATTACTTCTCTCCTATTGCCTTGATCTTGATGTTGCGGTACGAGACACGGTCACTGTGATCCTGCAGGAGGATGTGGCCGGTCTTGGTCTCGCCCCAGTTGGGGTTGTCCTTGAACTTGCTCTTGGCGACGGCGGCGCGGAACGCCTCGGAGCCGCGCTCGAACGCCAGCACCATCTCGCCGTTCAGCCAGTGCTCGACGTGGGGGCCCTTGCTGACGATCATCGCGGTGTTCCATTCGCCGAGGGGTTTGAGCAGGGCCTCCCCCCGGGGCGCGGGAAGCACGTCGTAGAACGCCGCGACCTTGCGGTTGCCGTCTATGCCCTTCTTCGCGTCCTGGTGCTCGGGGTCGAGGACCTGGTACTCCAGCGACGTGCCGCCATGCACCTTCGGGTCAATGAAATACTTGATGCCGCTGTTGGCGGCCTTGGTGAGTTTGAAGTCCACCGAGAGGATGAAGTCCGTGTACGTGTCCGCCGTGATGATGTCCCCGCCCCCCCCCTTGGGGATGACGGAAAGCTCACCGTCCTTGATCTCCCAACCCTTGTCGGGGAACGTCGGCCTCCCCGCGCTGCGCCAGCCCTCGGTGGTCGTGCCATCCCAGAGCAGCTTCCATCCATCCGCCTTCTCCTGATCCGTTAACGTGTTCTCCGCGCCGAACGCGGCCCCTACCGCCAGCAATACGCCAGCCATCATCATCATCCGTTTCATCTGGATTCCTCCTTTTTTTCCCGCACGCAGATGACGCAGCGTATTCAAGATTCCCGCAGGTTGTTTTGTCTTTTGAGGTAGTTGCGTGAACCCCAAAAATCTGTGTCCTCTGTGGCAAAAAATCCACTGCTCGTGACACCCATCGTGCCAACAACAATACGCCTAACGTCTCCCCCCCTCCAAAAAGTCAAGAGGGGGAAGTCCCATTCACATCCACTCTTTGACGGATTTCTCGTCGAGCTTGCACATGAGCGCGGTTGCGGCGAGGTCGGCCTCGGCGGCGGACATCCCTTCCGTGTTCAGGTCCATCAGGCGGTCTGCGAGAAGCAACGCTGTGGAGAGGGCCCTCGTGCAATCGCGGACGAACGCCATACGGCAGCCGATGGGATCGGCCGGATTGCCGTCCGAACGCAACATGTGGCAGTCGTACTCCAGTACGCCTTTCCAGCCGACCTTGCGGAGCGCCCAGAACATCTGCACCGTCTCCTTGAGACCTTCGGGGCCGACGAGCGGCGGGAAGTCGTTGTCGAACTGCGCCTTGATCTGGCTGCCGAAGTGCAGGAAGAAGAGTTTCTTCATGCTCGTCAGGTAGCCGACCGTGTGCACGGCGTTCAGGAGCGCCATGCTCTCGTGCTGGAGCAGCTCGGGGTTCACGCCGAAGAACTCGGGGTGCTTCAGCTTGCCGCAGATGAACCCGACCGCATGGCCGGACGTGGGCAGGTACATGTGGCCGCGCGGCTCGTTGGGCTTTGGCTCGACCGTCGCACCGACGTAGCTGGTGAGCTTCTTTGCCTTGATGTAGTCGTACACGCCGTTCATGCCGTCCGCAAGCCAATTGTAAACGTTTTTCCAGTCCACGGAGACGGGAACCTCGAAGCCATCACGCGCCACCCAGTAGGTGAAATACTTCGCGCCGAAAACCGCGCCGATGCGGAGCGTGCGCTCGACCTTCTTCTTCGCGATGGCGCGGATTTTCGGGTCAGGGTTGGTCAGGCCGCCGTTACGGAACATCGCATTCCCGTGCAGGCTGCACGTCGCCATGTGGACCTTGATGCCCGCGCCGTCGAGGATTTTCTTGATGGTCTGGAGCTTGGCGTAGGTCTCGCTCTTCTTGTCGAGGTCGTCATTCATGTTCTTCGGGTCCCATGCGACGAGGTCGTCGTCATGGAATGAGGTCGCCTCGATCAGTCCCTCCTTCGCGGCATCCGCAAGGATTTTCGCGACTTCGATTGAATCAATCTTCGGGAGCACCGGCCCCCCGAACGGATCACCCAACGGATTCCCCACGCACCAGAACGGCATTGACCGCATCGTCACGGGAGCAATATTGAACGCTTTCTTCGCCATCATTCACCTCGCTTTTTGAACAGTTAAAAAAATCCAATGTCACAAACAGATAGTAAGATTACCGTTTTTGCGTTCCGAGAGCAAGCAGAAAATTGCGACACCAGAAAATGCGAAAAAACATGGCGCATCGATTCCCACATGCGGACACCGGCCCACGTGGCAGTCCCCCCTTGCGCGGAGTGGACGTGATGATTATGGAGTGCGGCGGCTCGCCCCCGCGCGGGGACGTATAGATCCCCATGTGCGGACACAGGAGGGACCAATTCCACTTCGCGCCCGCGACCAACTTGAGACCAATTTGTTTTTTTGCTTGCGTTACTTTTTGGGGAGGTGGTAATATGTTCCTATTTATTCCTTATGAAAGGAACACACCATGAAACATGTGATGATGATTGTTGCGTTGGGTATGACGGCGGGCGTGTCGGCACTTGCGGTAGATGGGACGTGGACGGCGTCAGGGGTGGCGAATGCGAATTGGAACGACCCGGGGGGGATGTCTGTGGAGGGGACGAGTATCCCTCAAGGCTCGGTGGAGGCGCCGTTGGGCGGCGATGTGACGTTCGGCGGCCTGACGTTCTACCCCGGGGAGACGCTCGTGTTCGCGGGCGGCGATGCGGTGCTGACGAACCAGCACGGCTTCTGCGAGTTCTCGGGACCCTCGGTCGGCAACTGGGCCGGTAACCTCGCCCAGCCGCTGACGTTCAACGGCTGGAAGCCCACGGCGGAACGGGTGGCGGAGCCGACGTCGGCGACGTTCCCGCTCAACACGCAGTACAGCTATCGGGGGATGTGGCACGTCCCCGCAGACAACTTCTACAGCTTTGCTGGCACGTTCGACGACGGCATCTACCTGACGATTGACGGGCAGGTCATCCTGAACGTCCACACCTTCAACGCGCGGTCCGTCGCAAACGGCGTCTACCTGACGCAGGGCTGGCACGACATCGAGCTGCGCTGCTCCAACGGGGGCGGCAACGGCGGCAAGACGGCGGGGTGGCCCTCGGGCATCATCTACAGTCCGGACGACCTCGACTTCTCGGGCAACGAGAACCTGGAGTTCGGGCACGTGTTCGGGGACGACGGCGACGTGATCGCCGCCCTGGACGGAATCAATTACATCTTCGGGCGTATGCTCATGAACGAGGACGGTACCCTTACGATCAGCCCCAATCTGCTCGGCGAGCCTGTGTTCAGCGGGATCGTGCAGTCGCCCGCAAACAAGACGCTCACGTTCTCTGGACTGTCCGGTGATTTGCCGTTCGGCTCGCCCGAGTCGCTGTACCCGGCCGTCCTCGACGGCGACATCGTAAACGCCCTCATCCTCACGAACCACGCGTGGCTCTGCCGCATACCAAGCCCATTCACGGTCGCGGACGGCGCGACGCTCGCGTTCGACGGCATCACGCCTCCCGACGCGGCGGCGGGGGCCCTCACGCTCGGCACCTACTCGCTCCAGATGCTCGACACCACCCTCGGCGTGGACGCGGTGACGGTGAACACGGACAGGACGCTCTCCTTCAAGTCGCGCTACTACGACGACGGCGGTTTCATCGAGAAGCCCTCGGCGTATTCCACGGACATCACGCTGAACGGCGGCACGGTCGCGTTCGACAACACGCAGCCGATTTTCTTCGATGGCGCGTTCAGCGGTTCCGGCGCAATCCTCAAGAACGGCGCGGGCGATCTGACGCTCGCGGGGGCCGGGTCGGGTTGCGCCGCCGCGCTCCACCTGTACGAGGGCAGCGTAACGCTGTCCAACGCGACCGCGCTGTGCGACGCGCCCGTTTACCTCGCAGGGGGCATCCTGCGCAACCTCGAAAACCTCACGCTCAACCCCCCCGTCTCCACGTGGTTGGGCGGGTTCGAAACTCCGGCAACGACCGTCTTCGAAATCGAGAGCCAAATCACAGGATACGGCAACGTCTCCAAGTGGGGCGCAGGGACACTGCGCCTCAGCGGTTACGACGACAACACGGACTTCCAGCTTCATGTGCGCGGCGGCACCGTAGAACTCGACAAGTCGGATGGCTATGCCGTGGGCGACATCACGGGCATCGAGTCGGGGACGACGGTCATCCTCACGGGTTCCAGCGGCAACCAGATCGCGGACGACGGGTACGTCCAACTTTCGGGCGGTACGCTCGACTTGAACGGTTACGACGAGACGGTCGGCGCCATCCAAAGCACAGTGGCGGGCGGCACAATCCTCAACAATGGCAACCGGCCTACGACGCTCACGGTCGGGGGTGGGGATGCCTCCTCGACCTACGGCGGCGTCATCTGCGATGGCGCCGAACCGATCGCACTCACAAAAATCGGCACCGGCACCGTGACGCTCTCGGCCGAGGCGTTCAAGTACACGGGCGCGACGACCGTCAACGGCGGCACACTCCATCTCTTGGGCGACGATTACCGCAAGGCCTCGCTCGTCCGCCTCACCTTCACGGCGGCACGTCCAATCCCGCCTGAAACGCCTCCTGGTCAGCCTGACTATTACGGATCAGGCATCCAGATTTCCGAGTTTCAGTTGACGTACAACGGGGTCGGTGTAAACTGGCCGCCATTGAGCGAAATGGAGGTGTACGGCAACGGCCCCACTGGGGGCGAGGGTGTGCAAAGCGCAGTGGACAACAACACGGGCACCAAATGGTATTTCAACGAAAGTTACTCGTTGCCCAACGCACTGACGATCGCATTGGCGCAACCGATATTCTTCAACGGATACCGGATTGCGACCGCCAACGACGCAATTGGGCGCGACCCGTCCGGTTGGACATTCGAGATCGGCGTGGTTGACGGCACGACGACCAACTGGAACGTGCTCGATACCCAGCCCGAATACGATATGCCGCTGGACCGCCGCACGTACATTCCCGCCCTCCCCCTCCCGCTTATGGCCAACGACGTCATCCCCGCCAGCATGCCTGTCGTGGTGAATGCGGTCGGTACCCTGATGCTCTCCGGATTCTCCGTTGGGCAGGTCATTGAAGGGTTGACGGGATCCGGCACACTGATGCTCGCCAACTCGACCGTCATCCTCCCGCACCCCGAGGCCTTCACTGGGACGATCACCGGGAACGGCACCGTTATCTTCAGCGGCACAACGAACACGATCACCGTTCAGGTGCCGGGCGACGGTATCACGCTCATCAACAACGGCGAGCCAGCCACACTGCTGAACACCATCACGGGGATGTGGGGCGCAAACATCCAAGACGGCACCGCGCCGCTCGGCCTCACGCAAACCGCAGGCACGACGTACTACACCGCCACGGACAGCACCTACACGGGCGACACGCTCCTCTCCGGCGGCGAAGCGATTGTCGCGAGAGTGCTACCCGCCCAGTACGTTCGCTTTACGCCGCTGGGCATGAAGCCGGAAGGCCTGCATTATACCTGGCCCCAGTATCAGGTCAGCCGATTCCGGCTCATGCAGGCAGGACAGGAAATCACCTATCCCGCCGGAACCACCGCATATGGCGAGGTGTGGAACACCACCGGCGACGAGAACGCATCCAATGTGATCCTTCCGGACGATCCCGTCGGCAACTCGAAATTCTACTCCAGCAGCGGCAACATCAACCCCCTCATCATTGACCTGCCGTATGCGATACTGATTGACGGATACACATGGTACACGGCCCATGATGCGGAGGGGCGCGACCCGATCACGTGGACCGTCGAGGTCAGCACCGACAAGGTGACGTGGACGCTGGTGGATTCCCGTGAGTATGAGGATGTCACAGACGACCGGAACACGAAGGCCGGCGAATGGCACTTCGGCATACTCCCCGACGTGTTCTGCGCGTTCAGCCCCAATTCGCTCACGACCATCGAGGCCGCCGCGAAGCTGTCCATCGTGGGCGTGACGGAACCCGTCGGCCCGCTCTTCGGCGACGGCACCATCGCGCTCGACGACGGCACCCTCCTCCTCAACACATTCACGGACGCGACATTCGACGGGACTGTCGAAGGCGCGGGCGTACTCGTCAAGCAGGGCGAAGCCGTGCAGACCTTCACGGGCGCGTTGGGCTTCAGCGGCGACCTGATTGTCGAGGACGGCATCCTCAACCTCGACAGCGCGACGCTCACGGGCGTCACGAACATCATCCTGCGCGGCGGCATTTTGACTGGCACCGCCACGGTCAGCGGCAACCTCACCGTCACATTCGAGGGCGGCATCTACGACGCCACGCTCAACGTCTCCGGCACGTTGTCGGTGGACGGCGAAGTCCTCCTCTGGCTGCCCGAGGGGGCCCCCCTGCCGCACAAGCGCACACTCTTCACCTACGGCTCCGCAGACGCGGGAACCCTCAGCGCGTTACGCGACGCGCTGATGGCAACCCCGCTCGACCCCGGCATCATCGTCTCCATCAAGACCGACGGCGGAACCGTCTCCCTCACCATCTCCCGCGGCGGCACAATCCTGATGATCCGGTAGCAATGGTTCGTTTGGGGTATAGTGAATTAACTATAACTTGTCATTGGCACTTTCGAGGGCTGAAAGCTTCGTGCACGCGAGAGGGGACCTAAGGGACTTAAGAGACCTAGGGGACGCAGGGGGGAGGAATGTTCTTTCGTCCCCTTCGTCTCCGAGGTCCCCTGTGTCCCCTAGGTCTCCTCACAAGTCAGAGGGCTGAAAACCCTCGCGCCTGTGTCGAGAAGGCGCAACCCCTGGCGTGCGGCGGCTCGCCGCCGCATACGCTACAAACGAATGTGTCGCGTTCTTTTTAAGCGACCCCTTAACGTTTTCCCAGCAGTTCCAGTTTCGCGATGGCATCCGTGATGCACTCAATCGCGGCACGGGAGGAGATTGTCGCGGCGGTCACGGCATCCACGTCGCCGCCGTTTTTCTTCAGCGTCCAATTGCTGGTCAGCGCTTTCCCCATCAACGGTTTCTTGAATGCGTCGCCGGCGATCTTTGTGCCGAGGCCAGGCGTCTCGGTGGCCGACACCACCTCGTAACCTACGAGCTTACCGTCACTGATACCCACCATCAACTCAATCAACCCACCGTAGCCGTTCTGCGAACGTCCCACAACTGCGGCCGCGACGATTTCGCCGTCAACCTGACAGATGAAAAAGGTTTCCCCCTCCACGGTCACCTTCTCGGGCTCCGGGAGCCCTGCGGGCATCACATGGGCGGCGGCCAGCCTTTTACTCTGTTCCTTCGCAAGGGCAATCGGCTCTTTCGTGATTGTGTACACCGCCGCAAGCAATGCCGAGCTCACCGCGCAGATGACCGTCAAAACAAACACAAGCCTAATCATTTTTCCAAAACCCTGAAATGTGAAAAAAAATAATATATCATGCGATGGGCACGATTTCAAGTGTCATGTTGTTGATTTCATCGGGAAAACAAAAACAAAAAACGATAACTGCTCGTCACGGATGACCCGACGTGATATATTGATGTCCATTATGCGTACTTTGGATTTCGATTACGAGTTGCCCAGGGAGTTGATTGCGCAGGAGCCGCCGGAGACGCGCGGGACATCGCGCATGATGGTGTTGCACCGCAACGGCGAGTGCATCGAGCACCGCCACGTGAATGACTTGCCCGATTACTTGACTGCGGACGACCTGATCGTCCTGAACGATACCCGCGTATTTCCCGCGCGGCTGAACGGCAGGTGGACAGATTCCGGGGGTGGGGTAGAACTGCTGCTCGTTGATCCGCTGCCCGTCCCGGAATGGGCGGAGAAGGGGATAGGGGTTGCCTGCTGGGCGTGCTTCTGCGGCGCGAAGCGCCACGCGACGGCAGGACTCCGGGCGCAGTTTGGCGGCGGCGAGATTGACGCGGAGATCCTCGGGCAACTGGCAAACGGGATGTACATGGTCCTGTTCCGCACATTGGCCCCCCTGATGGCGGTACTGGAGAAACATGGGCGCACGCCGGTCCCCCCGTATGTCCGTAGGGACAAGAAAGGGGATGAGCGGATGGAGCGGCTCGACCGCGAACGTTACCAGACCATCTACGCACGGGAGACCGGCGCCATCGCCGCGCCCACGGCGGGACTTCACTTCACGGACGCGCTGTTCCGGGCATTGGACACGAAGGGGGTGCGGCGCGCGAGTGTCACGCTGCATGTCGGTCCCGGCACGTTCAAACCCGTCAAGGCGAGGGAGGTCGAGGATCACCGCATGACCCCTGAGCGCTACAGTGTGGTGCAGACCACCGCGGACGCGCTTGCCGCCTGTCAGGCGCGGGGAGGGCGTGTGGTGGCGGTCGGCAGTACGACGGTGCGGACGCTGGAGACCGTCGCGGCGGCGAACGGCGGGCGCATGGTGGCGTCCAGCGGTGCGAGTTCCATCTTCATCTACCCCCCCTATCCATTTCTGGCGACGGACGCGATGCTGACCAACTTCCACATCCCGCGCTCAACGCTTCTCATGATGGTCAGCGCCTTGGCAGGGCGCGAGTTCATCCTCCGCGCCTACCAAGTGGCCATCGCCGAACGTTACCGCTTTTTCAGCTATGGCGACTGTATGCTGATTCTGTAGCGCCTGTGCCACAGGTTATGCGGCAATCCCTGAGAGGCCCCCCCCTACTCCCCATCCGATATTCAATCTCCAATTTCGTTTTCCGCAGTCTCAAAGAACGCGACGTTCTTTTCTGCCAGCACGGGCTTTTTTGCGAAGCTGTCGTGGAGCGCACGGATCAGGTTGTCACGCGAGACGCGGGTGACGCCGAGGCGCGAGAGCGCGGCAAGCATCATGGTGTTGGCGGCCTTGGCAACCCCCAGTCTCGTCGCAAGCTCGATGGCGGGCATCACGACGAGCCTCACGCCTTCGGGCGGCTCGATGGTGCGGGTCACGGTCGCATCCACAATCACGGTCCCCCCCTGCACGACCGTCCCGACGAATCGCTCGTAGGAGGGTTGGTTCATGCAGACCAGCACGTCGGGGTGATCCACCGCCGGGGACCCGATGGGCTTGCCCGAAATCACGACCGAACACGCTGCCGCGCCACCACGCTGCTCAGGCCCGTAAGTCGGGAACCACGTGATGAAGCGTTTCTCCAAGCGTGCCGCCTCTGCGACGCACAGCCCGAGGCTCAAAATACCCTGACCGCCGAACCCGCTGAATTTGAGGCGCACCTCGCGGAAGGTCTCGTCCACCTCTGCGGGGGGGGCCTCTTCGCCCGTCGTGGTCGCGAAAAACTCCATGGGGGGGGGGGCTGGCGGACGGGGCGGACGAGGGGGCGCCCCCTCACTGCGGTCGCGGAAACACCCCAAGGGGAACTCCTTTTCCATCTGCGTGGTGCAGAACTCCACCGCCTTGATCGCGTCAACGCCCATGTTCGTGGGGCACGGCGCGATAATCTCGACAATGGCGTAGCCCTTGCCGTCGCGCTGGATTTCGAGCGCTTTGCGGATCGCCTTCTTCGCCTTCATGATGCGGGGGGGGTCGGCCACGGAGACGCGCTCAATGTAGACGGGGGCCTCCAACTGGTTGAAGACTTCGCAGACGTGCAGGGGGGAGCCCGCCACTGCGGGGTCGCGCCCGTTGGGGGTGGTCATGGTCTTCATGCCGGAGAGCGTGGTCGGCGCCATCTGCCCGCCGGTCATGCCGTAGATCGCGTTGTTCACGAAGAACGCCGCGAAATGTTCCCCGCGGCTCGCGGCCTGGAAACAATTGTTGAACCCGATGGCGGCGAAATCGCCGTCGCCCTGATACGCCATGACCACCGCGTCGCGCTCCGTGCGGTTCACAGCGGTTGCCACAGCATGCGCGCGACCGTGCGCCGCGCTGATGTTGCCGCAGTCCCAGTAATAATATCCGAACACGCCGCACCCGACGGGCCCCACCATGATGGCGCGATCCTGCAAGCCCATCTCCGCCAACGCCTCCGCGATCAGCTTGTTGATGATGCCATGCCCACATCCCGCGCAGTAATGCGTGGCGCGTGTGTCGCGCCCGCTGCGCGAGAAGTTTTCGTACATCCCGAGCGTTTTTTTCGTGGCCATAAAAATCCTTTTTTGAGGAACGCATCACCAGTCACGCCCGAACAATGCGCTCAACGCATGAGACGCGGGACTCGTGATCCGCCGCCAATGACTCTTTTTCCGACACACAGATTACACCGATTTGACCCCTACGTCAACCCTCAATGTGAGCCATCCGAAGCGTGTTTCACGTGAGCACTTCTTTTGGCTGTCTTTCCCAGCCCGGAAAGGTGTATACTCCTTTCTCTATGAACGTAAACCGTGAATCTGTTTTGACATTCCATGAGGGGGGTAAGGTCGGCGTGCGGCTGACGAAGCCGCTGAACACGCAGCAGGACCTTTGCCTCGCGTACACGCCGGGGGTGGCGGAGGCGGTGAATGAAATCAAACACAACCCCCCAAGCGTTTTCGATGTCACCGCAAAGAAAAACCTCGTGGCGGTGGTCTCGGACGGGACCGCCATCCTAGGGCTGGGCGACCTCGGCGCGGCAGCGTCCATCCCGGTGATGGAGGGTAAGGCGGTCCTCTTCAAGGCGTTTGGCGACGTGGACGCGTGGCCGGTGCCGCTGGGGCGTTGCCGCGCCGGGTGGGGGGACGAAGGCAGGACAGACCCCCGGCGCATCATCGAGACCGTCGCCGCGCTCGCGCCGATGTACGGGGGCATCAACCTCGAGGACATCGCCGCGCCCGCGTGTTTCGAGATCGAGGACACGCTGGACGCGATGCTGGACATCCCCGTGTTCCATGATGACCAGTGGGGGACGGCAGTCATCACGCTGGCGGGCGTGATGAATTACGCGCTGCTGTGCGGGCGGGGGCTCCCGGACCTGCGCGTGGTCGTCAACGGCGCGGGCGCGGCGGGCATCCGCATCGCGGACATGTGCAAGGCCGCCGGGGTCCGCGACTTAATCATGTGCGACACCAAGGGGGTCGTCCACGAGGGCCGCACGGACCTGAATGACCACAAGCGGCGCCATGCGGTGAGAGGGGGGGGCACCAAGACGCTGAACGACGCGCTGGAGGGGGCCCACGTGTTCGTCGGGGTGTCGGTCGCGGACTGCGTGAGCGGCGGCGACGTGCGGCGCATGGCGGACTTCCCGGCCATCTTTGCGATGTCGAACCCGAACCCGGAGATACACCCCGCCGCCGTCGCCGAGGCGTTGTCCGGCAAGCCTTACGTGATGGCGACGGGGCGGTCGGATTTCCCGAACCAGGTCAACAACGTGCTGGGCTTCCCGTTCCTGTTCCGGGGCGCGCTGGACGTGCGGGCGCGGACGATCAACACGCCGATGAAAGTCGCGGCGGCGAAGGCGCTGGCGGAGCTGGCGCGCCGGCCCGTGACGGACGAGGTGCGGGCGGTGTACCCGGATGAGGCGTTGGCGTTCGGGCCGTCGTACATCATCCCCAAGCCGTTCGACCGCCGCCTGTTCGTGGAGGTCTCGTATGCGGTTGCGGAAGCGGCGGTGACCTCCGGCGCGGCGCAGGTGGAGATGAATCTGCCCGCGCTCAAGGCGGCGCTCATCACGCGCAATGCGACGAGACGGTAACCTCAGATGACAGATGGATCGAATAGGGGTCGCGTATGGGCTTGTGTAAGTGTGGCAGTTCGTCTATACTGGTCTCCATGAATGTTCAGATTCTACCTTCGTTGCTGGCGGCGGATTTCGGGCGGCTGGCGGATGAAATCCGGCGCGTCGCGGATGCCGGGGCGGATGCGTTGCATCTGGACATCATGGATGCGCATTTCGTGCCGAACCTGAGCTTCGGCCCGGATGTGGTGGAGCTCTGCAGGCGCGTCTGCCCGTCGCTGTTCCGCGACGTGCACCTGATGATGACGCGCCCGGACCTGTACGTTGACCGCTTCGCCGACGCGGGGGCGGATGCCCTGTTGATTCACGTCGAGGCCGATTGCGATGTCTGGGAGACGTTGCGGGCGATCGGCCAGAGGGGGGTGCGGCCAGGGCTGGTCTCGCGCCCGCAGACGCCCGTGGAGGTACTGTACCCATACCTGCCGCTGTGCGGTGAGGTGCTGTTTATGACCGTCAACCCGGGATATGGGGGACAGGCGTTCATGCCGGAGGTGCTACCGAAAATCAAGGCGTTGCGCGCGCACACCCCCGCGCTCAACATCATGGTGGACGGCGGGATCAATTTCGAGACATCGGCGTTATGCGCGGAGCATGGCGCGAACCAGTTTGTCGCCGGGAGCTTTATGTTCCAGCAACCCGACATGGGGGAGGCGGTGCGGAGGATGAGGGATTTGTGTGAAAAACAAGGAAACGGATTTTAACCACAAAGGCACAATGGAGGGATGAAATGAAGACGAAGAAAATCGTTGCCTTAATCGGCGCGAGTATAGTGGGCGCGTGTAGCGTGTGCGCGGATGAGACGGTACCGTTGTTTAACGGGAAGGATCTGTCGGGATGGAAGGTAGTCGAGTTTGGTGGTGATGGCGCGGTCAAGGTTTTGCCGGATGGCGCGGTCTCGTGCGCGGCGGGGGGCCCGTTCAGCGGTATCGCGTACACCAACCCGATGCCGACGATGTCGTATGAGCTGAAACTTGAGGCGATGCGCGCGGAGGGGTCGGATTTCTTTATCGGGTTGACGCTTCCGATTGAGGACAGCTTCTGTTCGGTGATCATCGGCGGATGGGGAGGGATGGTGTGCGGGATCTCGTGCTTCAACTACATGAGCGCCGCGGAGAACCAGTGGACACGCGGGATCACGTTCGAGGACAACCGCTGGTACACACTGCGTGTCCGGGTCATGCCGAACGTCATGCAGGTATTTCTGGACGACAAGCTCTACTACGCCCGCGTCCAGTACGAAAAGGCGTCGCAGTTCTCCCTGCGTACCGGAAGCGACATTGACAAGACCAAGCCGCTCGGCCTCTGCTCCTATGACACGCATGCGAAATGGCGCAACTTCACGCTCACGAAAATCACCGAACCCCTGCCCGACGACAAGCCCAAGGACGAGGAGTTTTAGGGCGTGTTGACGCAAAAGGCTGAAAGCCCTCGCGCCTGTGTCGAGAAAGCGTAACCTATGGAGTGCGGCGGCTTGCCGCCGCTTTTCGTCGCGGGGGCTCGCCCCCGCGTAGGGACGGTTGTAGGGGCGGACCCGTGTGTCCGCCCGGTCGCTGGTGCGTGGGGCAAGCCCCACGCATGAAAGCGGCGGCGAGCCGCCGCACTCCAGAGGACCGCATCGGGCCGCAAAAAAATCCTTGTCTTTTGAACGTTATAGAAGTTCGCCCTGTTTCGGC
>WRML01000017.1 GCA_009777165.1 Kiritimatiellota bacterium | reverse complement strand
CCCTCCAAGTGCGCTGGAGACGGGGACGCGGAAGTCGGCGGACACGGCGTTTCGCAAGGGGCAGTGGGCCGGCGCGGAAAAGGCGTATCTCGCGTATTCGCGGCAGATGCCGCCGCCGAAGGATATCAACGGGGCCTTGGTCAGGATTGCGGAATGCCGCGTGAACAGGGGGGATGCCCCAGGCGCCTTGCGGGCGCTGGGGCAGGTCTTCTCCGATGTGTCGGCCGCGAAACGCGAGCCGGACGCGCTCGCGGACGCGTATGCCCTGCAGCACGGTGTCCACGTCAAAACCCCGTCCAAGGCGGGCGACCGCGCCCGGGCCCTTGACGATTTCCGCAAGCGTCTCCCGAACCACCCCCGTCTGCCGAAACTCTATGAGGCCGAGGCGGACACGCTGACGGTTGACGGGAAAGTCGCGGAGGCGGTGAAGTATTACGGCCTTGCGGGGGAGGGGCTTTCGGAGCAGGGCAAGCGCATCTATTCCCTCCTGTCCGGTCATGCCTCGGTCACGTCCGAGCCCCTGTCGGGGGGGGACATCGCAACGCTGGCGAGCGTCATGGAGCTTCGCCCCGAGATGGCACTCCCGCTCTGCGACGCGCTCGCGAAGCGTAAGGAGGGGTGGCAGGCGGAGGAGGCGCGTGTCGTCTTCCTCGACGCGCGTCGGCGGTACGCCGAGGCGCGGCCCGTGCTGGAGCGCCTTGTCCGCCAAGGGGAGGGGCCGACGGACCTTTTCGCCCTGCGCCTCGCGCACCTGACCGCGTTTAAGGAGAAGAGGCCCGAGGGCATCGCGCTGTATAAGGAGTGGTTCCGCAGCTACCCGAACTCCGCGCTGACGGGCGATGCCACGTGCCAGTATGCCGAGGCGCTCTTCCTTGCTGGGAACGCGGAGGAGTGCGTCGCGGTCGTGGAGCGGTTCCTCAGCGGACATCAGGGCGGTTTTGAAAAGCGGGCGAAAGACCTGCTCGCTCGCGCAAAGGACAGTATCACTCGGAAGCAAAATGCCGTGGCAAAGGCGGAACAGGCGGCCCGCGCAAAGGCACGGGAAATCGCACCGTCCAAGGCGGAGGACCCCCTGCTCGGCATCCTCGCCAAGGCGCAGGGGCTGTATGACGCACGGAAATACAGTGAGGCGCTTCAGGTGCTCACGCCGTTCAGCGGACAGCAGTCCCGCCCGCTCTGGGGGAAAGGGTTCTACCTGAAAGGGCAGTGCCAGTACGGGCAGGGGCAGGTCGGGAACGCCATCGAGACGTGGACGGAGGTGACGCGCCATGCCATGCGCTTCACCAACACGCTGAGCGTGGCGGAGTGCCGCCTCGGTATCGCGCGCGCATGGCTCGAAGATTTCGGGGAGGCGGAGAAGGCGTTACCGGAGTACCGCAGCTTCCACGAGGCATTGCCTGCGAAAAAGCGTACCCCGGCATGGGAGACGGAGTATGCCGCCGCGTTGCTGGCCGCCGGTTGCCACGACGAGGCCCGCCCCTTGCTTGAAAGGCTGTTTGAAGCGGCCGAGCGGAACCAGGCACCGAACGTGCCGGAGCTTGCCGCCCTGCTGGACCTGTGCGGTAACGGGGGGAGATTGCCCGTCAAGACCACGCTCAAACGCCCCGAGCAACAGAGGCTTCTTGCGGCGGACGTCCTGTTTGCCGGAGGGAACTGGAAAAAGGCGGACAGTCTCTATTCCGCCATCACCCCCCCCCTCCCCGACATTGAGGGCGCGGCCTACATCACCCAGCAACGCGCCCGATGCCTTGCCCGCCTTGGCCGGCACCATGAGGCGCTGAAGCATTACGACAAGTTCACGGGCGAATACCGCCACGTATCCGTGGCGGACAATGCACTCATCCGCGCCGCAGTTCTGCATGCTGGGACGCTGAATAAACCTCGCGACGCGATGCGGATACTTGAACTCGTCGTCCGCGACTCTGCGGAAAAGCCCGCCGCCGAGATCGCGCACCTCTACCTCGCAACACTGGCATGGTGGACAGGGCAATGGAAATCGGCCGAGCAATTCCATCTGTCCTTCCTCGAAAAGTACCCCAGCCACCCGCTCCGCCAGGACATCCTCAATGTGCGTCTGCCCGCCATCGCGCAAAAGAAACATTAGAATGTGTTGACACAAAAGGCTTTTTATACATTTTTATAGTTAATTCAGTTGAACACCATTCTATATTTATAGTGAAATCACTATAAAGTAAATGTGTAGCCGAAATAGGACGAAGCTCTCGAACATTCCAATGGCAAGGATTTTTTTGTGTCCCTATGCGGTCCTCTGGAGTACGGCGGCTTGCCGCCGCTTTCACGCGCGGGGCTCGCCCCGTGCGCCAGCGACCGAGCACACACATGATCCCCCCCCTACAATCGTCACCGCGCGGGGGCAAGCCCCCGCGACAAAAAGCGGCGGCAAGCCGCCGCACTCCAGAGGTTGCGTTTTCGGGGCTCGCCCCGCGCGCCGGCGACCGGGCACACACATGATCCCCCTCCTACAATCGTCACCGCACGGCGGCGAGCCGCCGCACGCCAGTGCTTGCGCCTTCTCGACACAGGCGCGAGGGCTTTCAGCCTTTGGTGTCAACATGCCCTAGTGTCCCGCGGTGCTTGAGCAAGTCAAAGGCGTGTTCGAGGTCGGCGCGCATGGTGTCGGTGAGGATGGAGAAGCCGAGGAGGCGGATGGTCTCGCGGAAAAGGACGTCTTGCCTGCAGGAATGGAAGTACGTGATGACAGCCAGCATGGCTTGCGCAATCTCCTCGGGGGGGATCTCACCGATCTCGCGGCGGGTGCCGGGGCCTGCCGGGACACGGTAGGTGGTGAGGGTGTCTGGGCGGCAGGTGTCGGACCAATACACGTTTTCGCCACTACGGGTGAGGGTTGTCGTGGCGGCAGGGGGGAGCGCGTCGGTCAAGATGGTTTGGATTTTCGCCCCTGCGCGGCTGAAACCCCAATGGCCTGTCACGCGGCGGCGAAGCAGACTTTCGCAAACCGGCGCTTCCGTACGGATAACGGCAAGGAGTTGGTCGCGGATGACAGGTAGCATCTCGGGCAGATAGAACGCGGACTGCGGATGTTTGCAGGGGGCCTCCCATTTCACATAGGGGGGGGCGTTGAAGGGGGCAGCCGGCATCTCCTCCACAAGGGAGGGGGGAGGTTCCGGCGTGTGCTCGGGGACGGGGGAGGGCGGCAAAACACCAGCGCGGACAGACGCGAGGATGTCCAGTAACGTCTGCTCGGCACGGGCGCGGTCATGATACCAATCCGCAGCCCAGAGGCGGCACATGTTCCAGCCCAACGTCCCCAAGATGTCGTGGCGGAGGCGGTCACGGTCGCGGACAGAGGGGTTGGCGGTGTAGCCAGTCCCGTCGCACTCAATACCCATGAGGTAGTGCCCCGGCTTGTCGGGATGCAGGACAGCCAGGTCAATTCGGCAGGCGGAATGGCCGACATACGGCTGGACACGGTAATGATGGGCAGTTAGAAATTCCGCGACCGCGGCCGGAAAGGGATCCAGACTGGCAACGGCAGGTGTGGTAAAGGCCATTTGGCGGCCACCACGCTCGGCATAGTCGAGGAAGTGCTTGAGGTGGAGCGCACCCGTCGCAACGGTACGCGCAGGATCAATCTGATGCGCCCTGATGGACGCGAAAACGATCACCTGTTCCTTGGCGCGGGTGATGGCGACATTCAGTCGCCGCTCGCCACCCTGCCGGTTGAGGGGCCCGAAGTTCATGTAAAAGCGACCCTCCTTGTCGGGCGCGTAGCCCACAGAGAAGAGGATGACGTCGCGCTCGTCGCCTTGGACGTTTTCAAGATTTTTGACGAAGAGGGGCTCGTCGCCTTTCTTGTCGAGGTACGGTTCAAGGTGGGGGCAGCGCACGATCGCCTGTTCAAGGAGATCTTCGATGAGATTCTTTTGCGACTGGCTGAACGTGACAACACCGATGGATTTCTCGCGCGTGGCGGGGTCGGTAAGACGTTCGATCAGATAAGCGACAATCGCGGCGGCTTCTTTGGCGTTCGTGCGCGTCTGCGTGCGGTCGTAAACCGCGTCAGGAACAAACTGGAAACTGACGCCGAGGTGCGGTGCGTCGGACGCGGCGGGGAAGGTGTGGAGGCGGTCGTTGTAGTAGTGGTGGTTGCTGAACGCGATGAGGGACTCGTGTCGGCTACGGTAGTGCCAGTTGAGGTAACTGGAGTGCAGGCCGGCGGCGAGGCATTCATCAAGGATGCTTTCGAGGTCTTCGACACTGTCGGGTTCGGGCTCGGTGTCGTCACTGTCACCGCGCTGGAAAAAGTTGGTCGGGGGCATTTGCTTCGGGTCGCCAACGACGATGAGCTGGCTCGCGCGGGCGATGGCGCCGATGGCATCCCAGACGGGAATCTGAGAGGCCTCATCGAAGACCAGCAGATCGAAGGTCGCCATCTCGGGCGGCAAGTATTGCGCGACGGACAACGGGCTCATCAGGAAACAGGGCTTGAGCGTCGGCAGGAGGGCAGGGATTTTCGCGAGAAGCTCGCGCGGAGGTTTTTGACGCGCGCGCTTTTCGCATTCACGTTTTAGGAAACCCAGCTCCGTACCTTCCGGACACGTACCGCGACGGGCACGGGGAAGCGCGGCGGTCAGACGGGAGATGATGATGTTTTGGGAGAGACGCATGTACCGCGTGTCCCACTCACGGAAGTTTTTGACGCACACGTCATGCTTGTTGCCCATGAAGTCGCGGAGGGTTTTGTCTGCGGCAAGGATCTGATGCGTCATGGCGTTGCAAACGGAAAGCTCAAAACACAGCGTGATGTTCTCGGGTGGGATAAGGTCGCATTCCAACGCCACGACCCAGTTGGCGAGACCTGCGGCACAGGCCTCCGCGCAGAGTTGTTTCCAGATGAGCGCACGCCGAATGTCACGCATCTGCGAAAGCAACGTGCGTAGGCTCTGCGCGAGGCAATCGAGGTCGTCTGTGGCGGGAAGACCGTATGATGCGTCAAAGGCTTGAAGGACGTTCTCGAACGCCGCCGCCTGTTGGGTGAACGGGCCAGTGGTGTTGCGCACGGCAGGATCGGAAAGTTGGGTAAACGCTGTGTCCGGGAGCGCAGCGTCAACACCGCAACAGGCAGAAAGCGCGGCATGGACGTTTTCCGCATGGGTAAGTGCGGCATCCAGCTTATCCCAGTTTGTGGTGTCGCTCCAGAGTGTGCCGAAACGCGCTTGCAAGCCAGCCCGTTGCTCTTCACTACGCCGCCGTGTCTCGATGTATTGGCGGCAGAGGGGAAGTTTCTCGGTAAGCTCGCGGAGCGTGAGCGCAGGTGCGCCGATTTTTTTCAGCCCCTTGAGTTCCTTGAGCAGCGCCCTGCCGAGGAAAAAACGGACGAGGATAAAACGATCGGCGAATTCGTCTAGACGCTTCGCAATGCTCGCGCAATCCAGATCGAGAACACGGTCGGCGTGGAAGGACGCAAGTTGTGCGGCAATCAGGTCCCGTGTGCGGCCGTTCGCGATGCCCTCACGTAACGATTCCGCAACGGCAGGTAAATCGTGTGAGAGCAACGTGGGGGGGAAATCGGGTTCCGCTACGCGTGCCGTTTCACAGAGTGCAACCATACGGCTGACCTGCTCGCGCGTGGCGGCACAGACCGGTAGACCGAAACGTTCGGTCTGTTCGGCAAGCGTGTTGCGCATGGGCTCCACGGATGCGAGCACGCGTTGCGTTTCCGCCACGAGCGTGTCCTGCAAGGCGGGCCGCCATTCGATGAGCCTGATGAACACAAAAGCCTTCCGTGTGTCTGCAGAGACGTTGGCAAACGCCTCGGCAAGAGAAGCGGCACAGGCGTTCAGCGCAGAGAAGTCGTCGCGGGTTTGGTTCAGGAAATCAATGTTCGACACATCTGCAGTCGGTATGTTTGTATCCTTGATGAGGCGCGACAGGCAGTGGTAAGCGGTCAGCCCGTTGGGATAGGCGGTATGGAGGCTGACGGCGTAACCGTTGAGTTCATTCCGCAACGCCAGCCACTGCGCGGTCACGGTATCCCACGCTGCAGACGGCGCAGTGTCCGCCACGGCAAGTGCCTCGGCAAATTGTTTGAGCACATCACCCTTCGCGGTTTTGTTAGAGTGCAGCTCCAGGCAGAAAGGGCCCAACCCAATCGCGCTGAGACGCTTGTACACCACATCCAGCGCGGCACGTTTCTCCGACACGAACAGCACACGCCGTCCCAGCGCGAGATTGTGCGCGATGAGGTTGGCGATGGTCTGCGATTTCCCTGTCCCGGGCGGGCCGTGCAGGACAAAACATTTACCCAACGCCGAATACAGTACCGCTGTCAGTTGCGAGGCATCCGCACTCAACGGGCAAAAGAGATTGCGCACGTCCAAGGAGTGCTCAAGCGAGGCAGGGTCGAACACCTCGATGCCGTCGTCGAATGCCCCGCCACCGTCAATCAGGTGGGTGATGATCGGATTTTTGCGAAGCGCGTCAATGCGGTTCGTCAGGTCGTTCCACATGATGAATTTACTGAACGAGAACACCCCCAGCCGTGCCTCTTCACGGACCTCCCAGCCAGACATCACCTTGAACGTCTGCCGGAAAATCTGCATCACGCGCGACACGTCCACGCCGGCATCGTCCAGCGGCAACGGGTCGAGACCAAGTACCGACACCTCGAACTCGCGGCGAAGCATCTCCAGTAACGTGACGTTGACGACCGTGTCCTCGTCGAGCCGTACCATTGAAAAACCACTCTGAACCGATTGCCGCGTGAGCCTGACGGGGATGAGCAGGATGGGTGCCAGAAGCGAACGCCCCTCCTTTTTCCATTCGAGGAAGCCCAGCGCGAGGAAGAGCGTGTTGACCCCGCCTTCCTCAATATCTGTCCTGCTTTGCCGATAGATTTCGGTCAAGCGGCGGCGCAGGTCTGGCGGTGGAAGCGGCGACCACAGACGACGCTTCGCCAACTCACCCTCCAACAGATCCCGCAACTGATCCTTGACGACGATCGTGCGCTGCATCGCGAGATTGTGCAGGTCGCTTTCGCTCAGCAGGTCGTTAAGGCCATTCAACGCTACGACTTCGTTCAACGCAATTTTGTCTTCGAGCGTCGCAATGTCTGTACAGGCAATCGGGACGACGAGCCGCGTGTCGCGCACGTTCAGGAGGCGGTTGCGCAATGAAAGATCCAACAGCTTCTGTTGCCAACGGGCAATGCGTCCCTTGGCAGATGTTTCAGCACCTGTCTTTGAAAGCTCAATGTCTTGGCACAGATCACGCCGTTGCTCCGCCTTCGGTTCGGTCGCTGTACCAGGGGGGAGTGGTAATTCAAACTCAATCCCGTCTGTACTCCGCTTCAGCGGCAGCGGGCGTATCCCGCTGTAACGCGCCCGCACCACGTCAACCGCGCAACGAAAACGTTCGCCAATGTTCAGGTGGTTTTTCCGTGCGGCAGCCTCCGCCTCCGCAAACGTCGCGCCCTGTGTCACCATCGTCGTCTCGATAACGACGAACTCATCCAAATCCGCCAGCTTGCGGATGACCTGCAACTCCTCCATCGGCACATCCGGGAAATAATATTCCTTCAGATGGCACCCCAGATACGCATGACCTTCCTGAAGCAAAATCACCGGATGTAACCCGCACTGCTCCATCACGGACGCAAACAGCAGCGTCGTGTCCAAACACGTCGCCAGGCGGTGCTTGTACAGCGCGTCCGCAAAGCGGATACGCTGTCCCGGTACCCCGAACGACGATACCGGATTCGCATACGTCAGCCCCCACCCACAGACCGCCCTGTAAGCCGCCGCGCACATCTCATACACCCGTTCCTTCGAGCCACTCTGGTATCCATCCAACGAGGGGTTTCCCGTGCGTTGCTCCAACTCCCGCGCCATCTCCCTCATCAACAACGTGATGACCTCCAGGTTCGGAGTCACAAACGAGGCCAGCATCTCGGGGAACCCCTTCAGCCCCACCCACTGGCCTGCCGCAAACGCCTCCATCTTCTGTTCACGCGCCGCCAAGCACTCCCCCGCCGTACTCAGCACCTCCACATGGAGCGTCCCCGACACGCGGTCAGAAAGCGACATCAGGAAATCGTAATCCAACTCCACCGCCGGGTTGCGTAGTACGACCTCTTCACCTGCGGGAATCGCCTCGATGACGATACGGTTCTCGCGCATCATCCCCGGTGTGGTCGTCATGCGGCACACGACCTTCCGCAGATCCTGCTCCGTCCCGTTCCGCAACCGCAACGTAAAAATCACCGGCAGCGCATTTTGATGAAGCGCCAAGTTCAGTTCCGACAGATATTCAATCTCAATCGCCAGCACCTTTTCGTCCACCGTTGTGTCCTGTGACATACGTTCTCCTTCTACGGGCAAAATGAGGTTTCAAGTATATTCTTTCGAAGGTACCTTCGACAAGCCAAAACCATAGGCGTTTTCAGGCACCGGATTCCCAGATCACGGCTTGCCGGGGATGACTTCGCTTGAACGCTCCAACGTAACCATCACGGGGAAGTGATCGGAGTAGCCGTAGATGTAGTAGCTCTCGCGGTCTTTCGGGCGGACGAGGCGGAAGGACTTCGGCGTGTTGTCTTTACCCAAGTGCGCGGGATACTTGAAGACACGATATGAACCCTCCTGGACAGTCCAGGTATCCACGCCGACATCAAGCAGACCCTGCGACACACTGATACTGTCGAGAGTGTTCCACATTTTTCCCGTGTAGTAGTAAAAGGTACCGCGTTCGGACTCTGGGAGACCGGCGGAGAGGTTGTAGAGGCAGAGCGGGTTTGTTTTGAGCGCGTCACGCGAGGTGAGCAGCCCGCCGTCGACGGTCAGGATAGGCGAGGTGACGTTGTCGTTGAAATCTCCCATCACGATGATTGCCGCATCGGGGTTTTTGCGTAACTTCCGCTCGACCGCGCGACGGGCGACGCGCGCCTCGCGGGCGCGGATGTTGTCGGTGTCTTTCTCGGTCATCCCAGCCGGGATCAGCTTCGATTTCCAGTGGCACATGATGATTATCAGTTCGGACGCGCCCGTCGAGAACGTCGCACAGATCATCTCGCGCCCCGCGGGGTTGCCGGTCAGCCAGCGGGTGTCCGTCGGCTTATACTTGGAAAGCAGGGCGACCTCAATCCCACGGAAGTCGTTCCCCTCGCGGTGGATGATCTCCGGCAGGTGGTAGCCGTGGGCGGTCGCCAGCGTCTCGCGCAGGTCTTCGAGGACGCGGCGGTTCTCGACCTCCGCAAGACCGATGATGTCGGGTTGCATCTCTGCGATGAGCTCGGCGAGGTGATCGAGTTTGAGGCGGTAAATCTCCCCTGTCCACTGCTGCAACCCGTTTGGCGTGAACTCGTCGTCCCCGGGATTGAGGGGGTCGTCGTCCGCATCGAACAGGTTCTCCACATTCCATGTCGCCACACGCAGCGTGGAGGCGGTGGCCATGAAGGGCACGTCTGCCGTAACCGCACCGTCCCGCCCACAACCGCACAGCCACCCTGCTGTGACACAGAGGGCGACCCGCCCGACACACCTGAAAAACATTGTCCGTGTCATCATCACCACCCTTAACGTACGACAATCAGCGTTGATGCCGTCGTCCGCGCCGGGACTTCCGGCGAGACCGCCTCCGCATTGTTATCATCCGTCGCCGTCACGGTACAGAGGTACTCCGACCTTTCCGGGAGCCCGAAGGCCCGCGCGATGGTCCCGTCAATGACAATCTGGTTGGAGGGGATTTCGATTTTCGCCGCCGCCACGTAGAACAGCCGCACATCGTCGAGGAAGAAACGGTTGCTGTTACTTCCAGGCGTGTCCGACGTGAAACAAATCATCGAACTTCCCGTTCCGTTGGTTACGGCGACCGTATATTTTGTCATCGTAATATCCGACATCCCCGTAATCTGTTGCAACGTGTTCGTTGTCGCGCCGTTGTCCGTGATGTGCAGAACATCCATGCTCCCCCTGTCATTCCTCCATTTCCCGGCACGGAACGTCAGGGTACATTCGCCGTCATTCTCCGACAAATCCCAGGGTGGGGTCTGTATCCACCCGTAGGCACTTGTCGAGCCAAATTTCACCATATAGTTTGTGACGTTGTTCACCATGTTGCTCGCATAGGCGCAAAAGGCAGAGTAACCGACCCATCCATCCAACCCGACACTTGAGAAATTGGCGATGGCCGTGTTGTTTGCAATCCCGATTGTCGTTGACGACACGTTTGACCCTATATTCGTGCAGTTAAGGAAATCCTCGGCATACCGTTCAATCTCCGTTGCAAGCTTGTACACCTGCACCGAGTAACCCGTCGCCCCCGGCACGGGGTCCCACGAGAGGTAGATCGAGCCTGGTGTTGTCTTGACCGTCGGGGTGTTTGGCGTGGGCAGGTTGACCGTGATGTTCAACGTGTCGCTCGCCTTGTCCGTACTGTTAGTCGCCGCGAACCGTATCCAGAACGCACCCGTCACCAGCGGTGTCCAACTGAAATTCTTCCCGTCGAATGAGTACGGGTTACCCGGGGGGATGTTCGTGTCCTCGACCTCCGTCAAGATGGGGTTGCCCAAGTCCGTCGCCGTCACCACCGCCGACACCGCTTCGCCCGCAAAGACCGTTTCCGTTTTCGGCGCAACGCTGATGTCCAGCGTGCTGGGTTCACCCGTGACGCACACGTCATCGAGGAAGAAACGGTTACCGTTTGAAGTACCTGGTCCTGGTGCAACAAAACGGATGGATGCGTTCACTGTTCCGCCCGTCCCATTGACGATGTAGGTTTTCATCTCTGTTTTCGACAAGACCACTGTATCCAGTGGGATGGTGCCCATGTGAGTAACAAGCTCCACCACCAGATTTGTCCTTTCGTTTGCATTATCCCACGCCCCCGCGCGGAACGTCACGGTGAAATCGCCTCCGCCGCCCGACAGGTTCATGGGCGAGGTCTGTATCCATCCCAAGATACTCCCCGTGCCGACCCGTACCATATAGTTTGTGTCCCCCGTGACGGCATTGGTCGCGAATGCGCAAAACACGCGGTCGCCTGTCCAGCCCGTTAGCCCGACACCCGCAAAGTTCGAAATAGCATCATTGTTTGAAACCCCGTTTGTCGCCGTTGAAATATTTGTCCACGGCGCGACACATCCCGAAAAATCCTCCTCAAAGAGTGTCGCCGCTTCCATGTGCGCAGAAAACCCGAAGAGACATCCGACCAAAACCAATCGTTTCATGTTGTACTCCTTTTGATATGCAATGCCTTCAAAAAGCATACGCTTTGGTCAAAAGTTTACACCTTCACGCGCAGTAAAACAAGCCCCATTGGCAAAAAAATTACAAGAAAAATTACAAGAATCCGAAATCGAATCCGCAACGGATTCTCATTTTTCGTCTACAAGTCAGATGGGGAGGGTCATGGGTTACCGAATTCGTGATCCCTGTAAAACTCGGCGACAGTGGCGAAGAAGGCGTCAATGTTCGCCCAACTGGACTTGGGCGGGATGTCACAGCCCGACGAGATGACGAAGTTCGGATGGCGGTGGCATCTGCCGAGCAGGTCGAGCGTGACCTCGCGGATGGACTCCGGCGTGCCGTTCCTGAATTGACTCGACGGGTCCACGTTGCCCATGACGACAATATCCGGGGGGAACAGCGACAGCATTTCCGCCATGTCTATCGCATTGCCGAAATGGTAGGCCCTCGCGCCAATGGCGGAAATCGCCTCGACCATCTTGGGCGTGCCGCCACCGCAGTTGTGATAAACCACGGCGAAATCGTCGGTCTGGACGGCATCCACGATCCGCTTGACGTAATGCGCGGAAAATTCCTCGTTCAGCGCGGGGGAGAGCAGCCCCGCCAGCGGCTCGGCGATGACCACGCCGTTTGCGCCCGCGGCCTTGTACGCGTTGATGTAGGCGGTGGAGAATTGGGTCACCTTGTCCAGGACCGTATGCACCATCTCGGGCGCATCGTAACAGTACATCATCGCCTCGGTCACATCGAGCAGACGCCCCGCAAGCGAGAACGGCCCGATGACGCCGGCGAACACGGGGCGGTCGGTAATCAACGCGTGGGCCTTGCTGATAGCCTCGATGTACAGCCCCGTGCGACCCGCGCCGACGGCGGGAACCGCCAGCGCATCCGCCTGTTCCGCTGTCGAGAGGATATGCCCGATAACCGTGGGAATCTCGTCGTCGAAAATGCGGATCTCGGAACCGAACGCATGTGCCTCCACAGACAGGTCCATCATGCTCAGCGAGGCGGCGGCATCCACGCGGTCCGCCACCGCCTTCATCCCCCGCGCCAACAGGTCGCTGTCGGAGATCAACTCCTTGACCCCGATCCCCAGTAACTGGATGGACGGGAACGACAAAATCGGCATCGCCTTTTTCGCGGGTGATTTCCTGATGTCCTCAAACCATCTCGTCATGTTCATGTCCTAACCTCCTTCTTTTTTGTTGACCCCCGTTTCATGGTGTCATCGAATGACACGACTGTTCGCGAATGTTTTTCATATTCGTTTTATTCGCATCATTCGATGACCACATCAATCCTCCGTTTTCACTCCTCAGCGACACCCTGCCAGCCGCCGCCCAACGCTTTGTAGAGACTCACGAGATGCTGCGAGATGGTCCCGCGCGAGACGACCAGACCCTCCTGAAGCGCCATCACCGAGCGTTGCGCCTCAAGGACATTGTAGAAATCGGTCAGCCCACTCCTGTAAAGCTCCTCCGAAAGCGTCATCGCCTGCTGCGCCGCCTCAACGGCCGAGGTCAGGTTCTCGTAACGCGTATATTCGCGGTCATACGCCATCAGCACATTCCGCACATCGCTCACCGCGTTCAGCACCGTCTGTTCGTATCCCGCCAACGCCTGTTCCTGCACTGCGGTTTGCGCCCTGATGTTATTACGGATGGACCCGCCCCGGAAAATCGGCCACGACACCTGAGGCCCCAGGCTGTACATCACGCTGTCGCCGCTCAACACATCCGCCGCCTTGACCGACCCCAACCCGATCGATCCCAGCAATGAAAACTTCGGGTACAGGTCTGCCGTTGCCACGCCCACGTTCGCGCTCGCCACCGCCACTTGCCGTTCCGCCACCCGTACGTCCGGCCGCATCCGCACACACTCCGACGGGATCGCCTCCAACGTCCAGCGCGCTGCCGACGGGATATCCCGCTCTGTCTCCAGCTCTCCATGCAGTTCCCCGGGGAACACCCCCACCAGCAACGCCAGCGCGTTCGCGTAATTTTCGAGTGCCGCCTCCAACGGCGGGATCTGCGAGCGCGTGTTTTCGAGATTGTAGACCGACTGCTGAAGCGGCAGCTCGCTCGTGAGGCCAGACTCCACGCGCGACTTGTTCAGGCTGTACGTCTCCTCCTGCAACGCCGCGTTCGCCCGCACCACGCGCAACCGCTGTTGCGCCGTGCGGTAGCCGACGTAGGTGTTCGCGACCTCCGCCGCCAGCGACACCCACACCGCGTCGCGCCCGGCCTCCACCGCCTCCAGCCCCGCCTGCGCCGCCTCCACCCTGCGCCGCGTGCCACCGAAAAGGTCAATCTCCCATGTCGCGTCGAACCCCGCCTGGAACTGGTCACCCTCGACCCTCACGAACGGGGAATTGTTCTTACTCGTTTGGTAACGCTGATAGCTCCCCCCGACTCCAACCATCGGCAAGGCCCCCGCACCAGCGATGACGAGTCTCGCCCGCGCCTCACGAATCTTCGCTTCCGCGACCGTCACCTCGCGGTTCGCCGCCAGCGCGCGTGCCACCAGCGCCGTCAACTGCGGGTCATCGAACACACGCCACCAGCCCGCCAGTTTCCCCACAACATCTCCTCCTCCCGCCCCGTCATCCTTCAGCGCGGCCGCAAGCCCGGCCCCTTCCGCGAACGAGCTGGGCTCATAGTCCGGCCCCACCGACGGCCAGTTCGCACAACCGCCCAACAGACACATCAACACACCCGACACCGTCAACACTCGCGGAACACACATTTTTACATCCTATGGCTCTTAAAACGAAATGAGAAATGATGACACAGAACACGTCACCCATCAAGGAAAAAGGAGGCGATTCTTCACCGTGATTCTTCAATCCTCACACAACGGCACAAAGGTCACATCCGGAGAATACAAAAAGGATGCCCTTCGTACCGTTGTGTGAGAACGTTATGCGCTCATCACTTGAACGTCTCGAACGCGTCACGCGCGACCCCGCAGAGCGGGCAGTTCTTCAACGTATCGGCTGACGAGATCGTATAGCCGCAGGTCGGGCAGAGGAGGAACGTTTTGCCCGCGTCTTTCCACGACAGGAGATTCGCCGCCGCCTCGGTGTAGAACTGGGCGTGCTTCGACTCTGCCGCAAGCGCGTTGGAAAACGCCTTGGCGGCGGCGACATCGCCCTTCGCGGTTGCCGCCGCGCCCGCCTTCGGGTAAATCTCCTTGGACTCCGCCGTCTCGCCCGCGATGGCAACCTTCAGGTTCTCCTCGGTCGTCCCCACCTCGGGCTTCCCGACGGTCGCCTTCGGCTCGACATCGCCGGACGTCAACACGGCGGCGAACTTCTTCGCGTGAATCGCCTCTGAAGCCGATGCCGCCCTGAACAGCGCCGCGACGGACGGATACCCCTCCTCCGCCGCTTTCTTCGCGAACGCCGTGTATGTGGCGGAGGCGTTCGACTCGCCATTATATGCCGCCTGGAGGTTCGCGACCGTCTCGGGGTTCAACCCCTTCACCGCCGTCTTCACCTCCGCCGCCGTGCCGAGCAACCCGCCCAACGACTTGGTCTGCGCAAATGCCACAGTGCCGACG
>WRML01000016.1 GCA_009777165.1 Kiritimatiellota bacterium | reverse complement strand
TGTCGCCGCGCCGCATCGAGCGTGTGGTGGGGGTCATCAAGTGTTACACCACGCGCGTCGGGGGGGGGCCCTTCCCGACGGAGCTTGACAACGCGGTCGGCGAGCACCTGCGCCAGAAGGGGGGGGAGTTCGGCGCGACGACCGGGCGCCCGCGCCGTTGCGGGTGGTTCGACGCGGTGGTCGGGCGCTACTCGGCCATGGTCAACGGCGTGGACTTCTGGGCGATGACGAAGCTGGATGTGCTGGACGAGACGCCGGTGATCAAAATCTGCACCGCGTACCGCCGTGACGACGGGGTGGTGTACGAGACGTTCCCGGCGGACCTGAGCGTGCTGGACCGCTGCGAGCCTGTGTACGAGGAGATGCCGGGGTGGCTGGAGCCGACGAGCCATGTCACGCGCTATGAGGACCTCCCGGCAAAGGCGCGGGCGTATGTCGAGCGGCTCGTGGATCTCATCGGTGGCAAGCTCGGTATCCTCTCCGTGGGACCCGCGCGAGAGACAACGCTAATAATTGAAAATTGACAATTGAGAATTGAGAATGGGAGGTTGGCTAGTGGGAGATAATATTGTTCTTGTGAAAAGTAAGTCTTTTGCCATTCGGGTGGTAAGGCTTTACCAGCATTTGACTGAGACAAAAAAGGAGTTCGTTCTGTCGAAACAGTTGCTACGGTCAGGGACAAGTGTCGGTGCCAATGTGAGAGAGGCTGTAAACGCCCAAAGCAAGAAAGATTTTGTCTCCAAGATGGGTGTCGCCTTGAAAGAGGCAGCCGAAAGCGAATATTGGATTGAACTGTTGGCAGAAACAAGCTACCTGACAACAGTGGAATCCGAAAGTATCGCGCAGGACTGCAAGGAGTTGGTCCGACTTTTGGTTAGCATCATCAAAAGCGGAAAGCAAGGGTTAATAAACAATTGAAAATTGACAATTGACAATTGAAAATGGGAAATGGCAAATTGACAATGAGTGATGAAACGCAGAATAGAGATGGCAAAGAATTGTCAATTTCGCCACGGCACGTGGCGATGATCATGGATGGTAACGGGCGGTGGGCGCGGCAGCGGGGGCTGCCGCGTTTGGCGGGGCATGAAGCTGGCACCGAGACCGTGCGGCGCGTGATGAACTATTGCCGTGACGCGGGGGTGCGCTACCTCACACTGTATGCGTTCAGCACGGAGAATTGGTCGCGCCCGCTGGAGGAGGTCACAGGGCTGATGACGCTGCTCGGCACGTTCATCCGCAAGCATGAGGAGGAGTTGATCGAGAAGCAGGTGCGGCTGCGGGTCATCGGCAACCGCGCGGATATTCCTGCGCCGTTGATGGCGGAGATCGAGCGGATCGAACGGACGACGGCGCATTTCGAGCGTCAGGTCATTATCGCGCTGAGCTACAGCGGGCGGAGCGAGCTGGTACGCGCGGTGCGGAAAATTGCGGAGAGGGTGCGCGACGGGTCGCTCGCGCCGGAGTCGGTTGACGAGGGGGTCGTGGCTGCGCACCTCGATGCACCCGACGTGCCGGATCCGGACTTAATCGTCCGCACGAGCGGCGAGATGCGCGTCAGCAATTTTCTGTTGTGGCAGTGCGCGTACAGTGAGTTCCACGTCACGCCCGTGCTGTGGCCCGACTTCGGGGAGAAGGATTTCACGGAGGCGCTGGAGGCGTTCGCGAAACGCTCGCGGCGGTTCGGGGGGGTGTAGGGTGATGTTTTTTTTGACAGGATTAACAGGATTTTCAGGATTAGGTTGCTGTAGGGGCGTAGGGCATACGCCCAATAGGGCTGAAAGTCCGGCATGGCTCAGGAGACCTAGGGGACGTAGGGGACCTAGGGGACGAAAGGGCTTGCGAAAATATTCTGCGCCCCCTAGGTCTCCTGTGTCCCCTGCGTCCCCTCATGCTTTGCCAACTGAAAATTATCAACTGAAAACGGTTTCATCATGTTAAAAAAACGCATTACCACTGGGGTTCTTTTTCTGGCGTTCTTCACGCCGACAATCCTGTTCATGCCGGCGTGGGTGCTGGTGGCGTTGCTATGCGTGGTCTATTTCCTCGCGCAGTTGGAGTATTGCGAGATATGCGAGGCGGGCGGGTATAAGCTGGAGCGTATCGGGATTTTCACGTGCGGCTTTCTCTTCCTCGGCGCGACATTGTGGGAACGTGGCATTTTTTATCAGTTTTTGCCGACCGAAAAAATTTGCGAACATTGGACACATTTTCTTGCGTACCCACACAAGCCTGTAGAAATTTTATTTTTTTTCATTCCCGCATTCCTAATGATTCAAAACATCTTGCGACGCAAGACGGAGAAGGCGGCGGAGTGCCTTGGGCTTTCTATTCTCGGCGTTTGGTATGTCGCCGTGCTGATGAGCTTCATGGTGCGTATTGTGTTTCTGGAGACATTCATGGGGCGGTGGTTATTCATCTTCTTTATCCTGCTTGTCAAGATGGGCGACACGGGGGCGTATATGTTCGGGAGCCTCTGGGGGCATAAAATTAAGCGCAGGCTCATCCCTGAAATCTCGCCCGCAAAATCGATCCCAGGGTTAGTCGGGGCGTATGTCGGGAGTTTGCTGGTGTCGGTCGCAGGATTGTTCGTGGGCGTACCGTGGTTTATCTGCGTCGCGCTCGCGCTCCTGATGGCGACGGTGGGGGTACTGGGTGATTTGGCGGAGTCGCTGCTGAAACGTTCGTTCGGGGTCAAGGATTCGAGCAAGCGGTTTCCCGGGATGGGGGGGTTCTTGGACGTGATTGACAGCCTCCTCCTCGCCGCGCCGTTCATGTATTTCTTTTTGATGTTGCTTTCGTGAGGATTTTGAATGGGCACGCAGATGACGCAGACTTTTTTTGACAGGATTTACAGGATTTTCCATAAAAACCTTTGTGACCTTTGTGTGAGTAAAAAAAACAGATGAAACGCATCGTCATACTTGGTTCGACAGGCTCGATCGGCGAGAACACCTTGAAGATTGTCGAGGCGTTGCCGGGGATGTTTGAGGTGGTGGGGCTGGCCGCAAACACGAATGAGAAGCGTCTCTTGGAACAGGCGAAACAGTTTAATGTCAAGGCGACCGTACTTGCCGGGAAAGACGGGCAGGATGCGCTTTGCGAACTGGTCTCGCGCCCTGACATTGACATCGTCGTCTGCGCGATGGTGGGCATGGCGGCGTTGAAACCTGTGCTTGCAGCAATCGAGGCTGGGCATGATGTGGCGTTCGCGACCAAGGAGGTGCTGGTGGCGGCGGGGGAGCTGGTGATGCGTGAACGCGCAAAGGCGGGCGTCCGGCTGCTGCCGATTGACAGTGAGCACAGCGCAATCTTCCAGTGCCTTCAGGATTCGCGGCGGTTGCCGTGGTGCGTGGAAAAAAGTGGCGCTACTCCCAATGCCGTCGAGACGTTGACGCTGACGGCGTCGGGGGGGCCGTTCGAGGGGCGGGCGGATGTGGATTTCGAGCGCGTCAGCGTGGGGGAGGTGCTGGACCACCCGCGCTGGAAGATGGGGCGCAAGGTGACGGTGGATTCGGCGACGATGATGAACAAGGGGCTTGAGATTCTGGAGGCGCGGTGGATGTTCAATGTCCCCGTGGGGCAGATTGACGTGGTGGTGCACCCGGAGAGCGTGGTGCATTCGATGGTGACGTTCGTGGACGGCGCGTCGGTGGCGCAGTTGTCGGTGCCGGATATGCGTTTCGCGATCCAGTACGCGCTGACGTGGCCGGAGCGTGTCGCATCGGGGATGCCGCGGCTCGACCTGGCGCAGGTGGGGCGGCTGACGTTCCGCGCGCCGGACGAGGGGCGGTTTCCGTGCCTGCGGCTGGCGCGTGAGGCGGCGGTGGCGGGGGGGACCCTGCCGGCGGTGATGAACGCGGCGGATGAGGTGGCGGTGGAGGCGTTCCTCGGGGGGCGGCTGTCGTTCGCGGGCATCTGGCGCACGGTCGGACAGGTGATGGCGGCGCACACGGTTTGCGCGTGCGGGGATTTGGAAACGGTTGTTGAGGCGGACGCGTGGGCGCGCCGCAAAGCGAAAGGCGTCATCGAATGCAACGAATGAATACGAATCAATCGTTTACGGGCATTCGCATTATTCGATGACACAAGAGAGAAAGGCGTCATCGAATGCAATGAATGAATACGAATCAATCGTTTACGGGCATTCGCGTTGTTCGATGACACAAGAGAGAAAGGAGTCATCGGATGCAACGAATGAATACGAATCAATCGTTTACGGGCATTCGCGTTGTTCGATGACACAAGAGAGAAAGGATGATGATGATGGAGATGTTGTTGTGGTTGGGCAGTAAGGTGTTGTTCTGGAGCGGGGGGTTGCTGCTGCTGGGGCTTGCGATTTTCGTGCATGAGCTGGGGCATTTCTTGGCGGCGCGGTGGTTGGGGTTCAAGGTGGAGGTGTTCTCGATCGGGTTCGGGCCCGCAATCTGGAAGCGCAGGGTCAGGGGCATCGAGTACAAGGTCTGCTGGATTCCGTTCGGGGGGTATGTGTCGGTGCCGCAGCTCGACCCGTCGGGGATGGAGCACCTGCAAGGGGAGTCGGAGGAGCCGCGCGAGGAGTTGCCGGACATGCCGCCGTGGAAGCGGATCATCGTCTCGCTGGCGGGGCCGCTGGGGAACGTTGTGCTGGCGGTGGTGCTGGCGTTCCTGATCTACTGGCTTCCGAATTCCGGCGCGGGGCTGATTGATACCCGCGTGGGGGCGATCAAGGAGTCGTCCGAGGCATGGCAGGCCGGGCTGAGGAGCGGCGACCGCATCCTTTCGGTGGACGGCAAGAAGATTGACAACTGGATGTTCCTGCAATACGAGAGTTCGCTCACGGGCGGGAAAGGGGCCGTCACGCTTACGTTCGAACGGGAAGGGCAGATAAGGGAAATTGAGGTCCCCCTGGCGAAAGAGGATATTTACGGGATGCATCTGCTGGACGGTGTGTTCCCGAAAATGTCCTGTGTGGTCACGAAGGTGACCGACCATTTCCCTGCCGCCAACGCGGGGGTGCAACTGGGGGATGTGTTGCGGACCGTTGACGGGCAGATCGTCTGGGACTGGAACCATTTCATTACGCTGATTCAACAGAAAGGAGAAAACCCGCTGACGCTCGGTATCACGCGTGGCGAGGAAGACCTGGAGATGGAGATGACCCCGCAATTCGACACGACGTTGGGCCGGGCGCTGGTGGGGCTCAGCTGCAGGTCGGGCAGCCCCTTCATGCTGTACAAGAAACCGTGGGATCAGCTCAAGAACGACACGTTGCTGGTGACACGTCTGTTGCATGTTCTGGTGAAACCCAAAAACAAGCAACAGTTGAAGGAGGTGACCGACGGCATGGGCGGGCCCTTCGCGATTTTGGACGGGCTGCAGGAGACGCTTCAATACCGGGCGATGGATGCGATCGGGTTCCTGCGGATGATCTGCGTGAACCTCGCGATTTTGAACCTGCTGCCCATCCCTGTGTTGGACGGTGGGCACATCCTGTTTGCGCTGTACGAGGTGGTGACGCGCCGCAAGCCGCACCCGCGCGTGGTGGCGGTGCTGGTGAACGCGTTCGCGATCCTGCTCATCGGGCTGATGATCCTGCTCGTCGGGCGCGACGTGGTGCGCAAGGGCAAGGCCGTCCGGCGCGATGCCGAACAACGGCAGCAGATGCACCCGGAGCAGAAGTAGTTGGGACGTGCACAACTAAGGGTTTGACAATTGCGGCCCAACGGCGTATGCTTTGACACATCCTTTTCAAGAAGGGTTGTTTACACGGAGGACTGATGATGAAGAGACGTGATTTTCTGAACTTGACGACACTGGCCGCCGGCACGGCGGCGTTGGCTTCGTTGACCCGTGCGCAAGATGCGGCGCCCGCAGGCACCGCCGACCCGGTCTGGGTCCCGCTCACCAAAGACGTGAAGGTGACGCGCGTCGGATTCGGCACCGGGATGCGCGGGTGGCAGCGGCGGTCTGACATCACCCGCGCCGGCTACCCCAAGGCCATCGAGCTGTTGCGTTTCGCCTACGACCGCGGGATCCGGCTGTTCGACCTTGCGGACCTGTACGGCACACACGATGTCTTCGCGGAGGCGATGAAGGGTAAGCCGCGCGACAGTTATGTCGTCGTCTCCAAAATGTGGCTTCATGCGAACGGCCTGCCCGAGGTGGAGCGGCTTGACCCGCAGGTCACCATCAAGCGTTTCCTTCAGGAAACGAAGACCACCTATATTGACGTGGTGCAGATCCACTGCATGATGAACGCCAAATGGAACGAGGAATTTGGCGGCGCGATGGAGAGCCTCGAGAAGCTCAAGAAAGAGGGGGTGATCCGCGCGCACGGCATCAGCTCGCACTCGAACGCCGCAACGGAACTCGCCGCCGCGACGGACTGGTGCGACGTCATCCATGTCCGCATGAACAGCGAGGGGATGTGCATGGACGGCCCGCAGGACGATGCCGCCAAGCGTGTCGAGGAGAGCCTCCGTGCCGCCAAGAAGGCGCACGACGCGGGCAAAGGCATCATCTGCATGAAGGTCCTCGGCGAGGGGCGGATGGCGGACAAGCCTGACCTGCGGCAGAAATCGGCGACGTTCATCTCGAAGCTCGACAGCGTCAACACCATGATCGTCGGCTTCTCCGAGAAAGAGCACATCACCGAGTTCCTCACCCATGTCGCCTCGGCGTAACAACAGACCGTGTTCCGTTTTCCTGCAACAGAAAGGGCAGGCTCATCCTTATGAGAAAAAAGGAACGGTTGGATACGTTGCTGGTGGCGGCGGGGCTGGCGGAGAGCAAGGAGCTTGCGCAACGCCTGATTCTTGCGGGTGAGGTACGCGTAGCTGGACAGGTGGCGGCGAAACCGGGGCATCGGGTTGCGATGGATGTCGCGTTGTCGGTCGCCACCCCCCCGCGTTTTGTGAGCAGGGGGGGGGAGAAACTGGAGGGCGCTTTTGCGGCGTTCCCGTCGTTCGGGGTGGCCGGTAAGGTGTGCCTCGACGTGGGGGCCTCCACGGGGGGGTTCACAGATTGCCTGTTGCAGCGGGGGGCCCTGCGCGTGATGGCGGTGGATGTGGGCAAGGGGCAGTTGCATTGGAAGTTGCGGCAGGACCCGCGCGTGTTTGTGAGGGAGTCGTTCAACGCGCGTTTCCTGAAGGCGTCGGATTTGCCGGAGCAGCCGGAGCGCGCGGTGGCGGATGTGTCGTTCATCTCGCTGGAGCTCATCCTGCCGCCGATACGCGATGTGCTGCCGGTGGGGGGGGAGATGGTGTCGCTGATCAAGCCGCAGTTTGAGGCGGGGCGGGGTCAGGCACCAGGGGGGGTCGTGCGTGACCCCGCCGTGCGTGAGGCGGCCGTGGAGAAGATCCGGACTTTCGGGACGGGAGCTCTGGGTTTGGTGTGGCTGGGTTGTGTGCCGTCGCCGCTCCTAGGGCCCGAGGGGAATGTGGAGTTTTTGGCGTGGTGGAGGAAAGAGAGGGATACATAATGTTCTCACACAAAGACACAAAGGACACACTGTCTTTTGACAAGATTGTGAGAATACAAAGGGAGCAAGAAAGCGATGAAGCGGATTGGGCTGGTTGTCAATTTCCAGAAACGCCAAGCAGTGGAGGAGGTGAAGCGCGTGGCGTCGCTGGCGGCGGAGATGGGCTTTGACCTGTATGCGGACGCGGCGACGGCGAAGTTGAGCCCGACCATCCAGGTCTGCGACGTTCAGGTCTTTGCGCGTCTCGGTGTGGAGGGGGTGGTCGTGCTGGGGGGGGACGGCACCATGCTGGAGGCGTCGCACACGCTGACCGGGCAGGGACTCCCTATGATGGGACTGAACATGGGATCCCTCGGCTATTTGACGAGCGTGGAAAACAGCCAGTTCACGGAGGCGTTGCAGAAGTTGCGCGAAGACCGCTTCACCGTGAGTAACCGTACCGCGTTGGCCGTCCGCATCGTCCGCAAGGGGGGGGGCATTGATACGCTCCCGGACGCGCTGAACGAGGCGGTCGTTGACCACGGCGCGCGCGCCAAGGCGGTGGAGCTTGAGCTCCTGCTGGACGAGAAGCCTGTCGCGAGTTTCCTGTGCGACGGGATTATCGTGGCGACGCCGACGGGCAGCACGGCGTACTCGCTGTCGTCGGGGGGGCCCATTGTGCTGCCGGATGCGGAGGCGCTGGTGGTGAACGTGATTTGCCCGCACACGCTGACGTTCCGCCCGCTGGTCGTGCGCGACACCACGCGCGTCGCTATCCGCGTGGTGCAGTGCCCTGTGCCGATGGTGGTCAGCTCGGACGGCCGCGACAACGCGAAGCTGAACATCGGAGACTGCGTGGAGGTCGCCCGCAGCAACGATGCGGTGCCGGTGATCGAGCTGAGTGGCTACAACCCGTATGATGTGCTGCGGCGTAAGCTGCGTTGGGGGCAGAGGGGGAGTTTCGAGTGGCTAGAGCATTTTCGGGAATAGTGTACCCGTTTGACAGGAGTGCGGGTTTTCCAACCCACCCAATTCTATTGAGCGGACAGGAATGTCCGCACTCCTTTTTACGGGCACATTATTTCAGAAAATGTGCTAAAACGCGGTGCTGCGCCAATAACGGGAAATATGGCGCAAAGGATGGCGAGCGCGAAGTACAGGGTTCGTATGTGTGCGTTCATGGCAGAGTTTCCCGTCCCCACGTCATTTAGTTTGCTTTTGTGTTTCTAGAGCATTTTAAGAAATTTCGTGTCCGCATCCCACCAAAGGCTGAAAGCCCTCGCGTCTGTGTCGAGAAGGCGCAACCTCTGGAGTGCGGCGGCTCGCCGCCGCTTTCCGTCGCGGGGGCTCGCCCCCGCGCGATAGGGCTGAAAGCCCTTCGGCACTTCAAAACAGAAATGATGAAATCCCCCTAAAATTGACGAAAACCCAGCCTTAGTGATTTAATGGTCTTAACTGTTCCGCCAAATTCCGCCACGAAAAAAGGAAAGGAAAGGTGCGAGATGTTGAGGCAGAAGAAGGATGTGATCAAAGGCATACGGCGTATCGAGCGTGTCATAAAAGGGCAGGGGAGGACGTATTACGAGGCGTATGCGGGAACGAATGCGAAAGGGCAGAAAATACGGTTCAGCCGACCGACGAAGGAATCGCTGTTGGCCGCGCTGAATGATTTTTACACGCTCCACAAAAAGAACGGGGACACGGCAGTAGCGGTACTCACTGCGTACCAAATCCATGACGCGAGGGCGGCACTGGACGAGTTGTCAAATGCGGGGAAACAAGGCATAGGCCTTAGGGAATGCGTGAGGGAATACCTGCGGATGCTCGGCGACGATTCCCGCATGAAAGACAAACTCCTGAAGGATGCGTACAGCGAATATCTGGCGTCGTTCCCGGAGGCGACGAAGAAGCTGCACCGCACAACAATCCGTTCGCGCGTCGGGAAGTGGGTCGCGACAGAGGGGGCCGACAGGATGTGCGGCGAGGTTACGGCGGCGGATGTGTCGGCGTACTTGTCCATGAGGAAGGATATTCCTGTGACGACGTACAACGGTATCCTTAATTACATCAAGACGTTCCTCGGTTGGTGCGCGGCTCCTGAACGCAGGTATATCCGGGAAAACCCGGTCGTGACGATGAGGAAACAGGACAAGCCGTATGAGGAGCCGGAATATATGCGCGCCGATGATGTCGAGGCCCTGCTCCGCATCTTCGAGCGGCACGGGGACAAGTCGCTCCTCTGCTACCTCGTGCTTAGTTTTCTCATGGGGATGCGTAGCGCGGAGATAAGGCGCGTCTCGGAGGAGCCGGGCGCATTCAGGCTTGAGGACGGGACGATACGGCTGGCGAAACCAAAGGGGTGGACGAAAGGGCGGCCGCCGAGGATTATCCATGTGCCGGAGAACACGCTGGCATGGCTTCGGAGGTATGACGTGCAGGAAAACATTAAACGCCTTGTCGTTGACCCGATCGGGAAAATCAAACTCGTCGTCAAAAGGGCTGGGGCCGGCATTCGTATCCCGTATAACGCGGGACGGCACACGTTCATCACGATGCACTATGCGGCGTACTGCGACCCCGCGAAGACAAGGGCGTTGTGCGGGACATCACAATCCATGATGAATGAGCATTATATGGCCCTTGGGGATAAGGCGGAGGGGCTTAGGTACTTCGGCATTATGCCGTCGGCGGAATGAGGGGCGGACAGGATGGCGGGGGCGGAGGGGTTAGGGATGGCACGGGTTCCTAACCCCTCTTCTCTTGTTTCCCAAGGCCAAAAGCCTGTTGCCGCCTGAAGTTCGCCAGCCGTTCCCTTGCGCCATCATAATATGCCTTGTCTATTTCGCACCCCACGAGGTCAAATCCCGTTTCGTGACAGGCAAGCGCAATGCTCCCGCTTCCGAGGTGAGTGTCGAGTATCCGGCTGCCGGGTTCCGCGAAGTTATCCAAAATCCATTTGTAGAGATTGACTGGCTTTTGCGTAGGGTGTATCTTTCCGCCCGTGCGGTTGTCGAGACGGAACAGTTTGGCTGGTCTGTTAAATGATGTCCAGGCCATTTCACACTGCGAGAAGTTCTTCCAGGGCTGTACCTTATCCCAGCAGATAATGCACCGGGCGCGGGGCAGGCTGAAGTAATTCCCGCCCCAGATGATTTGATTTTCGGATACGCGGAACAGTTCGCTAAAGTATTCCGCCGTTGGCGCGACATCCCACGATGTGCTGTATCTCTGGATTGCCCTTCCTTTTAGTTTTCCTGCACCCCTTGAGAATTTTCCGGCGCGTGTTGAATTGCCGCCAATGCCATAGGGCGGGTCAACGATGGCGAGGCCGAACGCTTTGTCATGCAGCCCCCGCATATAGTCCATGCAATCCGTGTGGAGAAGCTCGATCATGTTCCCGCCCTGCCGTTTCCTTTGGTTCCCTCCACCATTGCAATCCTCATGCACAGCCATCTCGCGCAGTTGACGGCCCATGAGTTGCCGCAAACCTTGTAACGTGGGGCATCGGGGCAATCCCCGGCTGGTTTGCCGCGCCAAGGGATGCGGGTGTAATCGTCGGGGAAACCCATCAGCCGTTCGCATTCGAGCGGAGTCAGGCGGCGGAGCATCTTTCCTGCGGCGACACCGTGCCTCTCCACGGTGTTGATCGTGAAACTCACGTCGTCGCCGATACCGGAGCCTCTGTGCGACGGGCGCGAGCCGTTACCCTCGATAGCGTGGCAGACAATAGGCGTGCCGCCTCGCACATGGTCGCAGTTCGTGGCGGTAAGCATGGCGACATGACTCTCCTTCGGCACATGGTGCTGGCTCGGCTGATACGCCACCAGCGGGAGATTGTTCCCGCCTGTCCCCGCCCTCAATGTGATCGTCGGGGACAAGTCGCCGTGTTCCTTTACGCGCGAGTCGTTCGGGTGGTTCTCGAAACAGACGATGTTTTCAAGCCCATTGTTTGCCCCGACCCCATTCGCAAGGTTTTCCCCAACACACGGGTCTTGCGATCCGTGAACGACTATCGGCGGGTGGCTTCTTCTGGAGGCAGTGATTGTCCCCGTCACGCCGCCATGGACGTTTATGGTTTCGCCGCCCTGGTCATCCAGCACAAAGAAGTCACCGCTGAACGCCTCCTGATTGCCGAGGAACAATTTCTCGCCCTGCCTCGCGGAGATGGTCGGGAACACCTCCTTGTTGTTTGCGGTACGCCCGATAATCGGTGCCTCATGGTTGCAGGAAAGCGCACCGCAATAGTCCTTTGTGGCAGAGGCATTGGATTGCCCGGAGGGAAGACAGAGGAACGTGTCGCCCGCCCGCTCCGCTAGGATTGGCGGGGCAATGCCGTGTCCCACGTTGAACATCTCAAAGTTCATCGCAACCGTCTGGTCGTTCCTCGTCGCCAGTGTGTGCGACAGGTTACGCCCGATCAGCGGGCCTTTCCCTCCTCCTTCGCAACCCTCCCGCATCCTGACTGAAAGCGCAGCATCCTCTCCAGTATCGGGGGTAACGCCTTGCCCCTTTTGTCGGCGCGGCGGAGGATTCCCGCACAGGCCCTCGCCGACAAAAAATACTTGGGCAGGACGTTTCCAATCTCCAAGATGTCCGACAACCCACACACGCCTTCGTCTCTGCGGCACGGCGCGAGCGTATCCGTCCACTCTGGCGTATTGAGCGTCAAGTATCCTCCATGCGAGCCCGTAGGTTCCGCCGTCGTGACTGGCGGCAACCCCGCTGCTCCGCCATCCGTCCTTGGGGACAGCAATGTCCCACCCGCACAGGCTAGAAAGGAGTGCCGCGAAATCCCCCCCTTTTCCTGATGACAGGCAGCCCGGGACGTTTTCCCACACAAACCACTTTGGCTTAATCTGGTGTACAAGTCTTGCAAAGTGGAGCATAAGGCTACCCCTTGCATCGTCAAGCCCTTTCCGGTTTCCCGCGACGCTGAATGACTGGCAGGGGGTTCCCCCAGCGATAATGTCAACTGTTCCATAATAGCCTTCTCCTTTTATTTCCCTCATGTCGCCTAAATTAGGCACGTCAGGAAAGTGATGCTTCAGCACCGCACAGGGGAACGGCTCTATCTCCGAAAAGAACACAGGTGTCCATCCCATCCCCCTTACGGCAAGGGACATCCCCTCAACACCCGAGCATACCGTCGCGTATCTCACCGCATTGCCTCCCCGCATCTCATGCGGTCACATTCCCCGCACCCTGTCCCGTCGCAGCCGCGGCATTGGCAGCCGCCGCCGTTCATGCAGCGTTCGCCAATCCACCCGCAATACGGGTACTCGCTCTCCCAGTCGCAATCGGTGCAGGGGGCGTTCCTGTCGGTGCAGAGTGTGCCGCACGGTGTGTCACAGGCGGAGGGGCAGTTATGATGGTTTCTGCTCATGGCGGGGTTTCCTTAGAACGGCGGTGTGGTGAGTTTGTGGACAAGCATCTCGTGGATTTCGGCTGTGCGGTCGGCGCACTCGATGACCTCCGCGCCGCCCTCCCTGACGTGGATGAGGGCGCGGCGGATTTGTGTCCCGGCGGGGACGTACCGCTGGGAGCGGAGAATCGTCTCGTAGGCGGAAAGCTGGAGTTCGTACTTGGACAGGTCACAGGCGGGCAGATGCTCCACGGGAAACAATGCGTTCTCACCATACGGGCTGGCACGCTTGATTTCCTTGCTGGTCTTCCAGTCCAGCAGCCACAGCGCACCGCCGCCGTCTTTGACGCAGAGGTCTATCGTCCCCGCGATGCGGGTCGGGGTGTGGAACACAATGTGCTCGACGCAGACAACCCTGGACACGGCTTTTACCTTTTGGGCTTCCCCCCAGGCAATCTCGAAAACCTTGCGCTCCCTCTCGCTGCCGGGGCTGTGGCGGGGCGGGTTGCCGAGCAGACAGTCCTCGCAAATCTCGTGGACCCGCGTGCCGGAGCGGGAAGCGTCTTGGCGGAGGTATGCCCATTCGTTGAGGATGAGGCCGGGAGTGGTGTTCCGTCTCCTCGCCGTGCGTTCGGCGGCTTCGCGCTCGTTGAACACCGGGAAGAACCGGGACACAAAGGCTGTGACGGATTCGTACAGGATGGGAAGGGAGTCGTCGGGGTGCGGCTCGCCATGGGCGGGGGTCGCGTTGCAGGTTGACCAATAAATGTGGTCTCTGGCGTTGAAAAAGATTTCAGTGCCCTGGGGGTCGGAGGCTCTTTTGTCTATGGTGTTCATGTCGGGTAAACGGTCTCGATGATGCCGATGGATTTGTCGCCCTTGATGCCGACGATTTTGACGGGGAAGGCTTCCCCCCCCTGCACGTTCTCGCCTGTCCAGAGGATGCCGGAGCGCCGGAGCTTGCCTTTGCTCCCGCGCCCGTCGTTGGGGTAGCGCGTGACCTTCTTGTCGGCTTGTTTGAGCAGCCCCATCTTGACGTAGTTGCGGATATCCTGGATGGATATTTTCGCGGCGTTGTGTATGCCGGACATCCAGAGGTTGAGCGTGTCGGAGCGGATAAACACCTTGTCCTCGCCTGGGGTAATCCCAAGCCCTTGGAGTTGTGCGGTAATCTCGTCCTCGATCTGCCGCGCCTGTTCCTCCTCGATGTTCGTCTCGGCGCGGGACTCGGCGATTGCGGAGCAGACCATCCCGTAGTTTTCCTCGGAGCCGCACATGGCCTGCAGAATCTCCGTCTCAAATTCGGGGCAGCGCGAGACAGGGGCGCGGTCGAACGGCTGGTGGTTCTCGAGAATGTCGATGATGTCCGCGAAAATGCGGAAGCGGTGGGCGTTGATATAGCCGATCACGTCGCGTTTCCAGTGGGATTGTGTGCCGGGGCGTTTCAGGTAGATGATGAACGAGCGCGAGGCTATATCGTTGTCGAGGGACGCGGAGTTGGAGGTGACGCAGTAGGTGAGGTTGTTGGGGCGCGACTCCTCGCCCCTGCCGTACGGCGGCTTGCCGCTGATGTGCCATGACGTGACGAGCTCGGCGAACGTCGAGGAGCGGAAATCGCCCGTGACGTTATCCACGAGCAGCACACGGCTGTTGCGCCCCTCCGTCGAAATCAGCCGCTTCACGAGTTCCTTATAGTCGTAGCCGAGTTCCTGCTTGGTGGTCTTGACGGGCTTGCAGTCGTACAGGTAGGAGAGCATCTCCGGCAGCGTTGACTTGCCGACGCCCGCGCCGTCCACGGAGTCAATGACCCAGCAGGGGCGGTGCACGGCGAAGCGGTAGCAGATCGGGGCGGCGAACATCGCGCGTATCAGGAGGCGCGAGGCAAGGTCGTTCGGCGAGAAGAAATCCATCAGGCGGTTGAAGAAACGGTGGCCGGGGTCGGGTTCGGGGATTTCGCCGTGGGCGTAATACACGTCGGGACGCTTGGGGTAGTCCGGGATGAGGGATACCGCCTCGTAGCTTGTCGCGTGCTGGATGACCGCCGAAAAGAACTCGGCCTTGGA
>WRML01000015.1 GCA_009777165.1 Kiritimatiellota bacterium | reverse complement strand
CGGTCGGGAGACGGTGGCTGTCGCCTTGGCGTTGGCGAGGCTCGTGACCGTGAAGACGGTCGCGTAGGGGCCCGCCTTCGTGGGCACGCCCGAGACGGTACCGTCTGCGGTGTTGAGCTTGAGTCCGGCGGGGAGCGCCTTGGCCGAGAACTTCACGGGGCGCATCTCGTCCGGCACGGACACGTGCGCGCGGAACGGGACGCCCACCATGAGGTCCGCCCACGGGCCCCCCGCGAACGCTGTCGTGACGGTTGACGGGGGGAGCGTGTCGGCCTTGAGGCGGAAACGCGCGGTGTAAACGGCGCTGGCCGGGGGGTTGACCTTGATGGAGGCCGCAGGGTAGGTGTTGCCCGCCTCGTCCGTCCAGCCGATGAAAACCGCGTCCTTGATGGGTTTCGCCGTGAGGGTGACTGTCTTGCGGTTCCCCTTCGCGTCAAGCGCCACCACGCCGTTCGCGGGGGAGAGCGTGACGATGCCCAGGCCCACCCCCTCGGCGATACGGTAGGACACCACGATCGCGTTCTGCGGCGCATAGTTTGCGGTCAGCGTCAGGTTCGCCGGGGGCATCCGGAATGTGAGGGGCGAGAGGGTGGGGTCTGCGAGGGATACCGTCCCTGACCAGTTTGCGAAGGCCTGGCCCGCGCCCGGCGCGTTTGCCGTCGCCGTCACGGGGGCCCCCGCCAGATACGTGCCTGACGCGGGGGTCCCGTTCTTGACGGTCAGCTTGTAGGACTTGCCATTCACCGCGCCCGGGATGGCCGTCCACTTCGCGTAGAGTGTGGCGATGTTCCCGTCCACCGCGTCGAAGCTACTGATGCGCTGGCCCTGCCCCCCTGGTTCCGTAAACCAGCCCCCGAACGCGTAACCGTCCCATGACGCGGCAGGGAGCAACCCGTAGGTGTCCCCCTCCGGCATCAGCAGATTCTGCTCCACGCTGCCCTCCCCCGCATCGAGCGAGAGCCCCGTCATCACCGTGTTCCACCACGAGCCGTCAAAGTCGTCGGTACTGAACCACTCGTTGTAGTCGAACTTGATGTTGGCCTTGGCGGGGAGGTGCACACCCTTGGGCGCGTCCTCGCGGAGTTTGACACGGAACGAGACATGACCCTCGCCGGAGAAGGACTCGTCGTTCGGCGGCAGGAAGCCCGCATACGGGTCGAGCGGCCAGCCGTCCGGGGTGGCCGGGTCCACGATGCGCAGGTACCAGCTGACCGTGCCTGTGACGGGGTCCACCGCGAGCGTGGTGCGCACGTCGTAGCTCGTGTCATTCAGTTGGACGGTGGACTCGCCGACGGATTTCCCCATCAGTTCCAGGTCAACCTGGTTGTGGAACGCGACCTCGCCCATCTCGAACGTGGCCCAGTCCAACCAGGACGACATCTGGTGCTCCACCCACACCTCCTGCGCCGACGCCGTGGCATTCGTTTGATTTTCAAAGTAGATGGTGTAGTTCATCCACTGCCCCGGCAGCACGAAACGTTCCGTGTCCGGGTTGCCGAACCCCAGCGGGCCGGTCATCTCGTTGGGGTCGCTGGATTGGAGGCTCCTTCCTCCGTCACCGCCGCCGCCGCCACATCCGCACCCGCAGGTGCACGATTGTCCCGCGCAACCATTACATCCACACCCTGCTTTGCCGACGGTGATTTGATTTTTCTTGGTCTTGTTTCGATACTTGCTATACTCTTGTGTCACTTGAACCGTGTACGTTGCAAAATCCTGCCCTTTTGTGTTGTATTTATGTTGGACACTTTTTCCGGTCGCGCCCGCTCCATCGCCAAAATCCCATTGGAACGTTGTGGGACACTCGCTGGCATCATTCCATTCGGTATCGGTGTCGAAGTGTACCGTCAACCCATCGGACTCGAAAGAGGGGAACAATTTCGGGCTCGGGCCCACATACGTGTGTAACGGATATTCCACTTTGATCAAAGGAATACTGACCACACCCAGATGTATGTTTAAGATACTCCACAGCTCGAATTTCAGTGCGGTAATGCTTGCGCTAAGTTCCCCCCCGGCGGCAAGTTTCGCTTCGTCCGGCGTATCCTCCGGTTTGGATACATGCTCATAGCTCAAATAGGGGCCTATACTGATTCCTGTTTCGGCAAATTTAACGCCTCCCCCCGCGAGGGAAGCGCCCACGAACACATCCGTTCCTAAACCGACCCCAACACTTCCCCCAAGGCTTGCAAAGCCCTTTCCGTCAGGTAACGGTTCAGGGATATTGACAGAACGGCTGATCGGCCTGGGCCAACTTCCATTGACATACTCGACTCCAAAGGTATGGGCAACCTTCCTTTCTGCGATCGGAAGCGTAGCCCCGGCTTCTCCGCCGAAACTGCCTCCCACCGAGCATTTCGCCTCCCACGCTGCGGGTATGATCCCGATCAGGAAAGGGATGCTGGCGAGGGGGATATCTTTTTTGATTTCTACTTTCGCGCCGACCCCGATGCTGATCTCAGCCGACACCCCGCCTTGTGTCGTGTACTCCATATACAGGCGTTGGATTTTGGAATCCATGACCGTAATGGCAATGTGGTAAGCGAATTCCTTTGTGGTGGTGACTGTGATGCCGAGCGCAGCTTCTGTCTTAACGACAGGTCCCAGCGTGCCCCCTCCAAAAAGGCTGCTGTTCAGCAATCCGGGGAAGAAGTCCGTGAGCAAATCACCCACCCCTGATGCCGCCGCCAGATTGGCCGAATACGTCAGCGTCTTGAACAGATCCGTGATGACGGCATCCTCCGTTTCCACCTCGACCCTGTCCCCGTGGTGGTGGACACTCCGTATCTTCCGTGCGCCCGAGAATCTGTCTTGGACGGCCACCAGGACATCCCCCGCCTCCAGCGCCATTGCGCCATCCGTCATCTGCAGTGTCATGGACGTGTCGGTGGCGTCCAGCACCGTATATCCGGAATCCGCCGTCATCAGTTTCACGTTCGGCTGTAATTCGGGCTCCTCGGCGTCCATGGCCGTTACACAGTTCTCAGACGTGTACGTCTTGCTTGTCCCATCCGCTGCGTTGACGGTCAGGCGCACGGTGTAGGCGCCGCTGGTTTCATACGTGAACGTCGGGTTGGGGTCGGTGGCGTCCATCACGCCGTCCCCTGTGAAGTCCCACGCATACGTCGCTCCCTCCAGCAAACGTTCGTCATCAATGCCGAAGGTCACCGTCAGCGGCACAGGCCCAAACGGTGGCGAGGCGTAGAACGGCGCGCCGCCCGTGACACGGACAATCAGCAGGTCATTCTCCCCTGCCGCAACCGTGATCGCGTCAGCGGGCTCGACAATGCAATATTGATTCCCGATGTTCACGCTGTACGTGCCGGGGACGACGCCGCAAAACGTAAACGACGCGCCTTGGGTTTCCGCAGCATAACTCAACCCCCTCTCCCCCTCGGGCAACCCTGTCTGTATCAGATAGATCGTGGTGTTGCGTTCAATCACCTGATCGGTGTCCGCCATGAGGATGCTGCCCGTGAGCTTCCCGCCCCCGTGCAGGATAATCTGGAGCGTGTGGTTGCAGTCGGGCTGTTGCAAGTCCACCACACAGTTCGTCACCGTTGCGCCCAGATACGCATCCTTGGCGTGGACGACCACGGCATACGCCCCGTCCGTCAGGTTCCTGAAGGCAAATGTCCCGTCCAGGCCATTGGTCACACACATCGCAGGTATCCCGTCCTTGATCAGGTCAATCACTGTCCTGCCGATGGGTTGTTGCTGGTCATTGAGCACGATGCCCTGAATCACCGCATAAGGGTGCGCCCAAACGGTGAGGTTGTTGATGTCACCCGCCGCAAGGGTCACGTTCACGTCCGCATCCACGATGCCGTTGAGCAGCGCGAAGCCATAGACGCCCGCCGCCAGCGTGCTGAAGCAGAAATACCCATCACCTTGCGTGGTTGTTTCGGCGACCACATTCGTCTGCGCGTCCACCAACTGCAACACGGCATGTCCCATCGGTTCGAGCGTGTGCGTGTTGAGCAGTTTGCCGGAGACGGCCAGGCGCGGGAAACCGTAACCCTCGCGCGTGGCGTGGCTTTGGATCGTCAGCAGGTCATACACGGCGGCACCGCGCAGGTTCAACCGCGTGGCGGCGGCAGAGAGGGCGACGGAGAACGACTCCCACGTCGGGTACACGCTGTCACGCCCCATGGTCGGCGGCGTGAAGCCCATGATGTTGAAATCCACACGGTAGCTGCTCCCCGCGATCATGAAGAACGGCACCCGGTTCTCCTCCCCCGCCTTCAACACCCCGGCAGGATACTGCTTGCCGATCCCCACCAAAGCGAACGGCTGATTCGAGTATGGTCCCTCTTCAGACAAGGACATCACCGTGGCGGAGCTGCACGAAAGGTTAAACACGGGCGCGAGCATGTCCTCGTCGCCGATGTTGGCATATTCGATGTAGCAGACGTTGACGCGCCCTTGGCGCACCGACGAGGGCAACGCCAGCTTCGCCTCCAGTTTCGGGCCCACGCCATTGCTGAAGACCGTGATCGCGCCGGGACGCGTGGCGCCGCCGCCGGGCGCGGACACGTCCAGATCGTAAACCCCTGACGGGAACCCGGCCGGAGGCGTGAACGTCACGGCGATTTCGCTTTCGGACAGCAAAGCGACCGCCGCCGCACTCAGTGCCGCCGTCCCGTTGCGGAGCGTCACGCCGGATGCCCCGGCAAGCCCAACCCCATAAATGGAGAAGGTTGTCCGCCCCTTGCCGGACATCCGGCTGGCGGACACCGCGACGATGGCGGGCGACTCGGTCACGCCCGTCACGGTCAGCGTCTGCGCCGCCCCCGCAGTATTGGCAAGCGTCAAATAAATGGATCCCGTACTGATGCCCGCCGGCAGGGAGAGCAGATAGGTGCCGTCGGGCAACCGCACCGCCTGCCAGTCCGAAACGCCTGTGGGTATCGGCACATGCGTTGCCGCCGCGACCGCCGCCAACGCATCCGCCGTACCTGCGATGAGGAACGCCCCGCCCCCCGATGGCACCCCCGTCACCTGATAACTCACGCTCTCCCCGATGCCCAGCGTGACATTCAGGGCGCCGCCCATCATTTGCTGCGGAATCAGGATACTGACCATGTTCGTCGCCAACAGCGTGTTATTCGCCATGGCCACGCCCTCGTAAATGTCGCGCTCGGCATTGGCGGTCACGCGCACGCGCCAGTCGCCCTCGTCCATGGCGGGGACACGGAACTGCGCCGTATGCCCCTGCGTTTCGCCGGGCTGCAGGGCAGTCGTCATGACGACAGTCTCCCCCAACGCCACTGTGCGCCCTGTGGATTCGGACACCAGCGCCACCGCATCACGGTGCTGCCCATTGATGGGGACGACACCCACATTCTCAATCGTGTATGAAACGGTGAGCGTTCCACCGACCTCCGCAGTCTCGGAGCCAACCACCGCCGTCACCGCCAAATCCGGGAGCGGCTCGCTCGTGATCCCCGAATACTCGTAGATGCCGATGTCCGGGCAGGGCCCGGCGTTGCCAACCGGGATCCCCGTGGCCTGCGCGCCCAGCACATCCATGCGCGGCTGGCCGTAGTAATCCAACGCCGGCGCGACCGTGCCGTCGCCCGCGTCAATGCACGGCGAGCCTTCGAGGATGCGGAAGTCACCCGCACCCGGGTTCACGAAGCACGGATCGGCCCAGATGGTGCCGTTGTTGCCAATCCCTCCAGGGGGGCCAACGAATCCCGGCGGATTGCATATCACACAGTTGAGGTAGGTGTTCCCCCTGCCGCCCGACCAGTCCCAGGCGGTGGCGATGTTGGCGATCACGCAATTGTAAAAGGTCTGCCCGTTGTTGTTTGAAAGCTGAGAACAATCGTAAATCACACTGTTCACGACAGGATCCCTTAAAAAATGACGATACGCACAAAAGGCATCCCAGATGATTGAATTGGACATGTAAAAATTCCCAGACTCAAACCCGATTGCATACATCTGGGCATGGGCAATCATGCTACAATCAAAGGTGACTGTGCCGCCGGTGATTAAAAGGGCATCGTCCACGCCCGTCCCGTTGGCGGCATAGAGGATTGAGGCGTATTTAAAAGAGGCCGTTCCGCTCACCGTGATTTTCTTCCAGTCCCCCGGCTGCGGGTTCCCCTCGCCCGTGCCGCTCCATGTCCGGCCGCCCCATGCGTCGTCGCGGTACGACGTGAAGACGATCGGCTGCATACGCGTACCGATGGCGTTGAGCGTGGCACCGCTGTTCACCGTGATGGAGACACCCGCGTTGACCTTCACGATCGCGCCGGGCAGGATGTTCAACTCCGCGCCGCTTTGGAGGGTCAGGTTGCCCGTGACCACATACACGCGTCCGGCCATCCACGTCTGGCTGCCCGTGAGGTTGCCCGAGACCGTGGTGGAGACCCAGCGGACCGTGGTGGTCTCGTCGGTCTGGATGTTACCGCTGAGCGTGTAGGCGTCCGCCTTGGGCAACGTGGCGTTGCCGTCGAAGAGCGTGTCGCCGCCCGCCTCGTCGTCTGCGATGTGCGTGAACGTCACGCCCAGCGCGACGCACACGCCGTCACTCAGCACCGTGATGCCCGCGCCGTCGCAGAACTTCACGACCGCGCCCGGCTCGATGGTCAACGTCATGTCTGCGGGCACCGTGACCATGGACACGACCACATGCACCTTGTCCGCGCCCCACACCTCGCTGGCATCGAGCATACCGCCGTGCAGCACGACATTGGGCAGGTGGTAAAATAGTGTGGCCAGCGTCTCCACCACCTGCGAGGCGGCATCCAGCGTCTCGTGCGTCAGCGTGTGGCAACCCTCCTCCAGCGCGGACGTGTCCCATGTGAAAACCCCCACCGCGTCTGCGGCGGATACGAGAAGCGTCTCCGGCGTATTGTCGTTGTGACGCGCGCCGATGCGCACGCTTGCGGACTCCGAGGGGATTTTTTCCTGCCAGCGCGCGGAGTAGGTCAGCGGCAACGACCCGGCCGTGATGATGCGGCCGCCAATGCCGATTGTGGTGTCCAGCCATGCGGAGGGCGAGGATTCGCTGATGGCCACGTTCGCGCCAAAGAGGAGCGACGACGTGCTCACCGTCACACTCCCTGATGCGCCCTTGACGACGCTGTAGAGCCCGTGCGCCACCGTGTCCGTGCGCAGGTCGGTGTCGCCGCCCACGCTGTCGTCGGCGATGTCGGTGAAGGCCACGGGGGCCCCCGGCAGGTTCTCGATGACGACCTCCCCCCCGTCCTCCACCCAGATCCCGGTGTGGTGCGTGAACTTCACGACCGTGCCGGCGCGGATGGTGAGCGTCACGCCGCCGGGGACCGCCACCCAGTTGCGCACGACGTGTACGGCCTCCGGCCCCCACGACGCGTCCGAGGCCATCCGCCCCCCCTCGACGGCGACCGAGGGGCTGTTGATGACGCACACCTCTGCGGTGTCCGTGCCTTCGGAGAGGGTCTGCCAGCCGTCGGGCTCGGCGGTGGTGTCCCAGGGGGCCCCGGCGATGCGCTCGGCGCCGTGTGCGAGGCTGCGCCCGAAATCACCCCCCGGCCGCGCGTCAAGGCGGAAGGCGGGGGAGGGGGCGCTGACGGAAGAGGCGCCGTCCAGTTGCGCAAAAAGCCAGACGGGGAGGAGAAGGATAGAGAGGAGGAGGGCAGAGAGGGGACGGGCAGAGGGGGGGCGGAGGCGGTGTGTAGGGTGTGGGGTGTGGATGTTCATGGGTGTGTTTCCTGGGTGTGGGTTTTGAAAGTTATCGAGGGCCGTCGAGGGCATTCGGGGGCATTCGAGGGCTGTCGAGGGTTTTCGACGGCCTTCGATTGTTCTCGACAGTCGCCGAGGGTTTTGGTAAATTGTCTGGCGTTATGGACATCTTCAACAAATACGGCGGCTACCGCCGCCTGGACTCGTATGTCATCGGCAACGTCATCCAGCTTGCCACGCTGGCGTTTTGCCGGCGTTTCCTGGACCGTTCCAACGACCCGTGCGGGCGCCAGACGGACCAGATGACCCAGGCCGCGCGCTCGGGCATCAAGAACGTGGTCGAGGGGTCGGAGCGCCTCAAAACCTCCGTCACGGATTGCATCCGCCTGATGGACGTCGGCCGCGCATCGCTCTGCGAGCTCCGTGACGATTACGTCACCTGGCTCCTTGACAAGGGACAAGTCCCCTGGCGCCAGAAATCCCCCGAAGCGAGGGCGGTCTTTGACATGCGCCTCGATCCCCCGGAGTACGGCGACGACATCAACCACGATTCCTGCGTTCATATTCTGGCGCAGAAGCGGAAGTTTGCGCAATGGCTGGATTCGGAGGACAGCGCAACCGTGGCGAATGCGCTGCTCGTGCTCATCAACCGCGAGCTGAACATGCTGGACGGCCAGCTGGAAAAACTTGCGGAGAATTTCAAACGGGAGGGCGGTTTCCACGAACGCATGACCGCGGCCCGTGTGGAGGCCAAGCGCGAGGCGCGGGAGCCGGTTCAGGAGGATGCGCCGTCCTGTCCGAAATGCGGGCAGTCCATGCGCCTGCGGGACGGGCGGAACGGGAAGTTCTGGAGTTGCAGCGGCTATCCCACGTGTAAGGGGACGCGCAACCCCGTGCCGTGAATGTGCCCGGAACCCCTCGCCGATTTTCGAGGGCCTCCGACAGCCTTCGACGGCCTTCGGAGGCCTTCGATAGCCATCGAGGATTTTCGACAGCAGTCGATTGCCATCGAGTGCATTCGATGGCACTCGGCGGTTCACGACGGCTTCCGATGGCCATCGAAAGCTGCCGAAGATTCCCAGCGGCATCCGCCCTGTCTGTCCGTTCATTCCCATCTCTCGTGACCCGCGCCCGTCACGCACCAAAGGCAACAGCGGCTATTCCGTAGGAACACAGGCCAGACGGAAACAATACGAATCGCGGCGATCCCGACCAGCCTGAGTTGAAGACGCGTCAATGCGCCCAGCAGACCGACAACGAAACGCCCATCCAAAACCAGTATAACTACTATAACTATAGTGGCTGTAGTCATACTCAATGCCACCACCTTTCAGCACACGGAGGGATCCCGACGTGCCTCCTGTCGGATCCGTGACTGGAGTAAACCCCAGGTTAGCAATCCAAACATCGAGGCACCATTCCAGTCCATTCCCATGCATATCGTAGAGACCCCATGCGTTCGGCTTGAGCAGTCCGACCCCTTTTTGAGCGCCACCGTTATACGGGAAATACCACGCCACCTCGTCCAAGTTCGCGCAGCGCCCGGTCGTCGAGGTCAGATTCCTGCCGTTGTTGATGGCGGTGCCGGTCCCCGCGCGGCAGGCGTATTCCCACTGCGCCTCGGTCGGGAAGTTGAAGCCCGCGATCCCCGTGCGCGAACGCAGCAAGGGCAGGAGCGTCTCGTTGATGGTGTTCCACGAGACATAATTCACGGGATTGGTCGTGGCGATGGGATTACTACTGTTCGACGGGTTGCTCCCGACGACCAGCTCATACTGGCGCTGGGTCATCTGGAACACGCCGATGTAAAACGGTTTCGTGAGCGTGACCTGATGCAGGTCTTCGGTGGTCTGGCGTCCCAGCTCCATGGTGGGCGAGCCCATCATGAACGTGCCGGGGAGGATGAGGCGGAGCCAGAGGTTCGTGGTGCGGCAGGCGTCGTCGCTGATGTCCGGCGGGTCGTTGGTGTAGCGCACGGGATAGAACATGTGTTCCGCAGGGCCGTTGGAGAGGTCAATGACCATGTAGCGCATCATGCCTGTTCCGGCGTACATCTTGACGGTGAAGCTGGAGCTGTTGAAGTCCGGCTCGTCGGTACCGGCGTCCCACGTCATGCGGTGGGTGCCGGGTTTGACGATGCCGCCGGCGCCGTCACCCGCGAGGGTGCGCGGGGCGATGGAGATGTTGCGGTCGTTGTCGAGCCCGACCGGGTAAACCAAGACATCCGCGTTGGGGTCGTCGGACTCGATAGTGTAATCAATATCCACGAGTCCGTTCCACGGCCACCGTTGTTGTGCGGTCACGTCCTTGACCGTGACCTCCCCTGCCTGTGCTGTCATCACCGACATTGCCAGCAGCAGCGCCGCCAGCCCTTTCATCATACGAGCCATGTTTGTTTTCTCTTTCCTGTTTTAGGCGTAAAAGAAAGATAATGTAACAGAGTGCGCAGCGCATGGCAAGGGGGGAAGTGCGCAATCGCCCTTTTCAACAATTTTTCATTGCGTGAAATGGAGAAGTACGTCATACTATCCGTTTTCATTTTTTTGGGGAGTTTTGGGCGTATGAATGTTTTTCAGGTGTTGATGCGTGGTATCGTGAAGGAGAACCCGACGTTCCGGCTGGTGCTGGGGATGTGCCCGACACTGGCGGTGACGACATCTCTTGAGAACGCGCTGGGGATGGGGGTCGCGGCGACGTTCGTGCTCATCTGCTCGAACAGTGTCATCTCTGCCCTGCGGAGCGTCATCCCGGCGACGGTGCGTATCCCGAGCTTCATCGTCATCATCGCCGCGTTCACAACGATCGTGCACCTGCTGATCCAGGCGTATGCGGAGGCGCTCGACAAAAGCCTCGGCATCTTCATCCCGTTGATTGTGGTGAACTGCATCATCCTGGGGCGCGCGGAGGCGTTCGCGTCGAAGAACGGAATCCTGCACAGCATCGCGGACGGCGTCGGGATGGGCTTGGGGTTCACGGTGGCGCTCGCGGTGATCGCGGTCATCCGCGAGTTCGTCGGGAGCGGCTCGATCACGCTCTGGGGTAAGCTCGCGCTGACGGAAATCCATGGCGGCATTGTGCTGTTTGTGTTTCCGGCGGGTGGGTTCCTCACGCTCGGGCTGATCCTCGCGGGCATCAACCGGTTGCAGGCGATGGCGGCGAAGCGGAACGGCACGTCCGCCCCCGTGCCGCTGGCGTTCGACTGCCGCCACTGCACCATCTGTCAGAAGTTCTAACGTCCAAGACCTCTCACGCACTCTTTCCCATGAAACCAGAGACACCTGTTGATTTATACATCGTAAGTTCATCGCCGCACACGCATTCGGGGGCAACGGTCGAGCGCATCATGTGGGATGTGGTCGTCGCGTTGATGCCTGTGCTGATCGCGGCCGTGTGGTTCTTCGGGCTGGACGCGCTCCGGCTGGTGGCGGTGTGCGTGGCGACGTGCCTGTGCGCGGAGTGGGGATGCCGCAAGCTGATGCGACGGCCCACCTCGCTGTCGGACTGGAGCGCGGTCGTCACGGGGCTGTTGCTGGCGTTCAACCTCCCCCCGTTGCTGCCGACATGGATGGCGGTGGTGGGATCGCTCTTCGCGATCGCCATCGCGAAGCAGGTGTTCGGGGGACTGGGCTACAACCCGTTTAACCCCGCACTCGCGGGCCGGGCGTTCATGTTGATCTCGTTCACCGGGGCGATGACCACCTGGAGCCGTTCGGGCTGGACGCAGGAGCTCGTCATCCCGGGCGCCGACGCCATCACCGCGGCGACCATGGATGCCATCACGTCCGCGACGCCGCTCGGGCTTTTGAAAGACACCCTGAAGAACGGGCTGCCGACGCTCCCCCACTTCGAGTGGGACGTGTGGACGAATTTCGTTTCCGGCAACATCAACGGGTGCATCGGCGAGACCTCCGCGCTGGCCATTCTCATCGGCGCGGCCTACCTGTTCTATCGCAAGGTCATCACGTGGCACATCCCTGTCGCGTACCTGCTGTCCGTGTTTGTTTACGCGCTCATCCTTCGGCACGCGTCCCCGGCGGGTACGGCGACCCTCCCGGCGCTGGCGCACGTGCTGACGGGGGGGGTGTTCCTCGGCGCGTTCTTCATGGCGACGGATATGGTGACCTCCCCTGTCACGCGGCGCGGGATGTTGGTGTTCGGCGTCGGGTGCGGGGTCATCACCATGCTGATTCGCACCTCGAAGACGGGCGCGTACCCGGAGGGGGTCAGTTTCGCGATCCTCATCATGAACGCCTTCACCCCCCTCATCAACCGCGCCACGCGCGGCCGCGTGTTCGGGACGACGAAAACGTGAGCTCCCCCCTCATGCACACCACAGGAGAAGATGACACGGTTTTTGTCAACGGCATCCCGCGTCCACGGGGGGGGGCGCAAACGCTGACACAGTTGTTCCGTGTACTGGGCGTGAATGCCGCGCACACGGCGGTGGAGCGGAACGGCGAGATTATCCCGGCTGTGGCGTTGGCACAGACACCTGTCATGCCCGATGACCGGATTGAAATCATCCAGTTCGTCGGCGGCGGTTAAGCGAACGAGGGCACTTGCCTCGAGTATTTTATCGCTAAATCACTTTAAAAGTGTTCCATTCTTACATCCCGTTAGGGATGTCTCTCTCGGAAGAAAAATGCCCTCCTCCCCCATGTCCGCAGGAAAAGGGGTCCCCGTCGGCGCAGGCGCGACCGATGGGGCACGGGATGCGCCTAAAAGAGGCATCCCGATGGGATGCCATGATTTTTCTAGCGTTCTCTTCTACCAAAAGAAACATCCCCAACAGGATGTTGTCGCAGTACGCTTTTAAAGTGGTTTCGCTATAAAATATCTAAAATAATATGGAAAATTATACCCCAATATTTTCAATAACTCCTGAAATTCTGAGCTCTGCCTACGAAATAGCAGCAGATTTGGAACGGATTGATATGATTAGGGAAAAAGCATTAACGCCACAACTACGAAAGGAAAACAGAATAAAAACCATTCATTCGTCATTGTGGATTGAGGCAAACAGTTTGACATTAGAGCAAGTTACAGATATTGTTGATGGGAAAAAAGTTTGGGGACCCCAAAAAGATATTTTGGAAGTAAAAAACGCCATAATTGCCTACGATGAGTTGTTGGAATGCAATCCCTACAAAGAAAAAGACTTACTAAATCAACACCGTTTGCTTATGGATGGACTAATAACAGATGCGGGGAAATATCGTAATGCAGGCGTTGGCGTTTTTGACGGTGAAGTTCCTATTCATATTGCGCCGCCACAGCAAAGAGTCCCATTGCTGATGAGCCAATTACTTGATTGGGTAAGAACAGCAAAACTTCCGCAAGTAGTAAAAAGTTGTATTTTCCACTATGAGTTTGAATTTATCCACCCCTTCAGCGATGGTAACGGGCGAATGGGTAGAATGTGGCAAACGCTTTTATTGTATCAGGAAAATTCCCTTTTTGCTTGGTTGCCTATTGAAAGCATTATTGCGCACCACCAACAGGAATATTATCGTGCGTTGAGACGCTCTACGCATAATAACGATAGTGGTATTTTTGCTCAATTTATGCTTTCTGTTATTAAGGAAGCAACAGCAGGATTTAAAGAAAAATACAGCAAAGGTGAACTCAAAGACGTTACTTCTAATGCAGGTGTAAGCGCAGGTGTAAATGCAGGTGTAAAATTGTCCAAAGTACAGGAAAAAATTGTAGCAATAATAGCAAAAGATAGCAGCATTTCACAATCGGAAATTGCCAAAAAAATGAAAATCAATGAATCCACGGTTTATCGAAATATTGAAAAATTAAAAGAGTTGGGAATATTGGAACGCAAAGGGGCTGATAAAACAGGTATATGGATAATAAAAAGGTAGTGCAACCTCAGTATATCAACATTCCCCCCCTACTTCACAAACGCCTTTGCCCCCAACTGCTTACCTCTCTCATCTTGCACCGAAAGAACGTAGCTGCCGCTGCTGAGGCTGTCGGTGGCGATGGTGCTGGTGGTACCATCTACCCGCCTACGCAGCACCTCCTGACCGGACATATTGTAAATAACCAGCTGAAGGTTGCCGCTGAGCTGCAGCTCGTCTATCTGTACGTTGAGCTTGTCCTGTACAGGGTTGGGGTAAAGGTGTAGTTGCGGGGTGTGCGCAGAGGTGTGCAGGGCGGGGACGGAAGTTACAATGTCGCGCGAAACGTCTAAGTGCTCAATTTTGCGGTCGGAGTAAATGCGGTACTCGCCTACGCGAAGCGAGAGGGTTTGCTGTGCGGCGTCGAAGGTAACGGTGTCCTGCGAAAAGTACTCGTACCACGTGCCGGCGGTGGGGAAGGTGAGCGTGGGGGTCTGGGCTGTGAGGGCAAAGTTGCCCACTACCACCACGTTCATATCGCTGCTGCGCAGGGTTACGGACTTGACCACGCCGCTCAGCGAGGTGCTAAAGTCGGTGGTGCTGAACACATCGTACTTTTGGCGAAGCTGCAAAATGGTGGCGTAGTGGTTGTACAGGTTGCGCCGCGAGGGGTCTTGAAAATAGTCCCAACGAATGGCCTTGTTCGAGGTGCGGCAGCGGTCGTTGCTGCTTATTGTGCCATCGGGACAGGCGTTGATGGAGTAGTCGTAGCCCAACTCGCCAAACTGCCACAGCATTTTGGGGCCGGGTATGGCAAAAAACACGGTGGCGGCAAGACCCGCACGCCTCAACGCCGTAGCCTCGTCCCGCACGTTGTAGCCGTCCCGCGATGCGCCTTGAGTTTTGGCGTCGAACATTAGCCGCTCCTCGTCGTGGCTTTCCATGTAGGCAATCAGGCCGGGCTGGCTCCACCCCCGCTGCCGGTACGACGCGCTTGACCAATTGGAGCTCACCCCCCTCACCGCCCGCCGAGCGTCGTAGTTGATGTTGCCCCACAGCATAATGCCGTAGTCGGCAAGCTCGCGCTCCTCGCTGTTGTCGGTGAGGTGCTCAAAAATGACGTATGTTTCGGGCTTGTACTCGCGTATGGCGTCGGTCATTCGCTTGAGAATGTCAATGCGCTGCTGGTCGCGCGCCCAACCATCGCCGGAAGTGTTGGTAAAACCTTTGGTGAAGTCAAAGCGTATGCCGTCAAACCGGTATTCGGTGAGCCAATGATGATTTACCTTATCCACAAACTCCTGAGTATGAATGCTTTGGTGGTTAAAGTCGTTGCCCCAGTACCACGTGGGGTTGGGCGACACCTCGTTAAACCACGGACTGTTGGCTGCCGGACGGTTGAGGGTGGCGTTCCGGTACATTTGCACCATAGGCGATTGACCAAAGGCGTGGTTGAGCACAATGTCGGCAAGCACGGCGATACCGTTGGCGTGGCACGAGTCGATGAAGCGTTTGAGCTCGTTCTTGGGACCGTAGTACTTGTCGGGGGCAAAGTAAAAGGAAGGGTTGTAGCCCCAACTCTCGTTGCCCTCAAATTCGTTCACAGGCAATAATTGTATGGTGTTGATACCCAGCCGCTTGAGATAGCTCAACGAGTCGATGATGGTGCTGTACCGGCGTGTGGCTACCCAGTCACGCACAAGCAGCTCGTAAATGTTGAGGTTGTTGCGGTCGGGTGGGGTGTAGGGCTTGCCCGACCACGTGTAGGGCACCTGCGCTGTTTGCAGTATGCCCACAATGCCTGTGGCTTTTCCGGCGGGGTAGGGCTTAAGGTTGGGGTAGGTTTCGGGGCTAATCCACCGGTCGTGCATCGGGTCAAGGACTTTTTCGGTGTACGGGTCGGCGATATATAGTTCACCATCAATGTAGTATTGGTAGGCGTACTCCTCTTGCGGGGTGAGCCCCTCGA